>DATABX010000369.1:0-7887 GCA_036259335.1 Actinomycetota bacterium | reverse complement strand
GCCGAGTACCGAATCGACTACGATGATGCCGGTTCGATCGGCAAACGTTATCGACGTCACGATGAGATCGGAACCCCTTACGCCGTGACCGTCGATAACGTTTGCCGATCGAACCGGCATCATCGTAGTCGATTCGGTACTCGGCCCGAAGGGACTGCGCCACCTGGCGGGCGAGGGGCACCAGCTTCTCATGTTTGGACAGGGGCAGCACGGCGACCTTGATGGGTGCGATCTGCCGGTGCAGCCGCAGGACGGTCCGCTTGTCCATCCCCCCCTTGGCGTTGGGCGCCTCCTCCTCGGTGTAGGCGTCGATGAGGAAGGCGAGCAGGGCCCGGGTGGCGCCGGCCGCCGGCTCGATGACGTACGGGACGTAGCGCTCGTTGGTCTCGGCGTCGAAGTAGGAGAGGTCCTGGCCGGAGAACTTGGCGTGCTGGGTGAGGTCGAAGTTGCCCCGGTTGGCGATGCCCTCCAGCTCCCCCCAGCCCCACGGGTACTTGTACTCGATGTCGACGGTCCGCTTGGAGTAGTGGCTGAGCTCGTCGGCGTCGTGCTCGCGCAGCCGCAGGTTCTCGTGGCGCATCCCCAGGTCCAGGTACCACTTGTACCGTTCGTCGATCCAGTGCTGGTGGTGCTCTTCGTCCGTCCCGGGCTTGACGAAGTACTCCATCTCCATCTGCTCGAACTCGCGGGTCCGGAAGATGAAGTTGCCGGGCGTGATCTCGTTGCGGAACGACTTGCCGGTCTGGGCGATGCCGAACGGCAGCTTCTTGCGCATCGACTGCTGGACCTGCATGAAGTTGACGAAGATCCCCTGGGCGGTCTCGGGGCGGAGCCAGACGACGTTCTTGTCGTCCTCGATCGGTCCTATGTGGGTCTTGAACATCAGGTTGAAGTTACGGGGATCGCCGAGCTTGTCGCTGCCGCAGTTGGGGCACTTGTCGCCGATCTGGTCGGCCCGGTGACGGGCGTTGCAGTTGGCGCACTCGACCAGCGGGTCGGTGAAGACCTCCAGGTGGCCCGAGGCTTCCCACACGGTGGGGTTCAAGATCACCGACGAGTCCAGCCCCACGACATCGTCCCGCAGCTGCACCATGGCGCGCCACCAGGCACGCTTGATGTTCTCTTTCATCTCCACGCCGAGGGGGCCGTAATCCCAGCCGGAACGCAGGCCGCCATAGATCTCGGCCGACTGAAAAACGATGCCCCGACGCTTGGAGAGGTCGACGATGGTATCGAGGGAAGGGGTGCTCATTCCCCTCCATGCTACACATCGATTCTGACGGCGGTCCGAACGGACCCTCCAAACGGCCTCGGCGGGAGGTGGTTTTCAGCGCCTTTGGCCGGCCTTCAGGCCTCTACCAACTGCATCATCCGCTCGGCCGCCGAGTCGGCCGCCTCCGGCGACCGGCGGCCCAGCCCGCAGTAGGTCGCCACATCCACCGAACCCACGGCTTCCTCCAGGCGCTTTAGCGCGGCGAGCTGGTCGCCCAAGTCGTGGTCCTCCTGCGCGATCCCGGCCACGAAGCGGGCGGTAGCGCTTCCTGACATCTTCGAGAAGGGGGCGTAGAACCGGGGGTCGGTAGGAACCTGCTCGGTTGCACCGGCGAGTGGAGCGTGAATGAACTCGAGCGGCCGCCCGGAAGGCCATCTGCTCGACAGGTTGTTGTAGAGCAGGACGATCGGACCGGCGCTGTTCATCGACGCCAAAGCCTCGTGGTTGAGGTCGCCCAGGCACAGGTGGACGCCGAACCGGGCCCCGGACGGCGCCCTCTCGGCAACCTTCACCAGTCGTTCGGCCATAAACCCTGCGGTCGGCAGCGCAAGGGGGCCGGCCTTCGCGGTCGCCACCAGCTGTAGCGGGGCCTCGAGCTGGAAGATCACTCGGTCGCCGAACTTGTCGTACACCTCGGTGATCTCCTGCACCAGCAGGTCGCGGAACGCCCTGGCGTGCTTAATCGGCCCGAGTTTTCCCATCGAGAACAGCGCCAGGTTCAGGTAGTCGGGCATCCCGACCAGCAGATCGAGGGGCTCGGGCATACCTGCCGAGAGGCGGTCGAGCACCTCAAGCTCCTGGGCGGTGCGCTCGAGCGTTCCCAGGCTCATGGAGGATCCGGTGAGGGTGTGGCCGGTGCGAACCCGATGGACCAGCAGGTCTTCGTAGCTCGACCACCCCCCTTCCCGCTTCACCTCCAGGTCGGGATGGTTCCGCAGCGACTCGATGAAGGGGACGATCCAGTTACTCCGGTCCCCGGTCTCTCCGCCCGAGACGTACTTGATGCCGGGCAGTCGTTCGAGCTGCCAGGCGATGGCCTGCTCGATGTCCGCCTGCGGGATGCTGCCCACAACTTGAGGTCGTCGTTTAGCCATTCGGCCTCCTGAAGGTCCAGATGGAAGGGATCGCCCGCGCGTCACCAGCTGAGCAATCTCACCGCGCAGCTTGGAGTGCGGACCACCGACATGGTAACCGCCGGCCTCGGTTAGCCTGACTCCACGGGGAAACGGAGGCTGAAGCAACATGGGAGCACGGGTGGGCCGCAAGGCCCCGCCGGCGTCGAAGCAGGGGGGTCCCGCACCCGCCGACCTCGCCTATCTCCTGGTGCTCGCCCTCATCTGGGGCTCGAGCTTTTTGTGGATCAAGCTGTCCCTTCGAGGGTTCTCCCCCGCCCAGAACACGGTCCTGAGGCTTTGCCTCGGCGCGGCAGCCCTCCGGATCTACAGCCTGGCCCGCAGGGCCCCGCTGCCCCGGGGCCGGGGGGTGTGGATCCACCTCGTCGCCGTCGCCAGCTTCGCCAACGTGATCCCCTACTTCCTGTTCGCCCTGGCCGAGACCGAGATCGACTCGTCGATCGCCGGAGTTCTGAACGCCACGACGCCGTTTTGGACTGCCGGCATCGCCGCCTCACAGGGCATGGAGACCTTCAACCGCCGGCGGGTCGCCGGCCTGCTGGTGGGCTTCGGCGGCGTCCTGCTGATCTTCGAGCCGTGGTCCGCCGGGTCGCAGGTGATGAGCCTCGCCGGACTGGCGTGCCTGGCGGCCGCTGCCTGCTACGGCGTGGGCTTCGTCTACTCCGCCCGCTACCTGACTGGCCGAGGGCTGACCTCACTGTCTTTGTCCTCCGGCCAGCTGATGGCCGCAGCCGTGCTCGGTCTGCTGCTGATCCCGGCCTTCGGGTGGCCGCAGGTCGACCTCCGGGCCGACGCCCTGCTCGGGACGTTGATCCTCGGGGTGTTCGGAACGGGCATCGCCTACGTGATCGCCTACCGGCTCCTCGCCAACCGGGGCGCTTCGGGAGCCGCCCTGGTGACCTACCTACTTCCGGTGGTCGCCGTGCTCCTCGGCGCCGTCACGCTTGCCGAGAGGGTCCGGCTCAACGTCGTCGCCGGGGTGGCCGTGGTCCTGCTCGGCGTCGGGCTGATCCGGGCGGCTCCCCGCTAGCGGACGAACCTCGTCAAGGGCCGCCTCGAACTGCTCCAGCACCGCCTCGGAGTAAAGGACGACGGTCGCCCGCTCCACCGATCTCGCCTGCTTCAGACCGCCGATCAACGCCTCGAGTGCGACGGGTGCTGCCTGGTCGACCGGATACCCGTAGATTCCGGTGGAGATCGCCGGGAAGGTCACGGACCGGGCGCCCAGCTCGTCGGCGGTGTGCAAGGAGCTGCGGTAGGCCGACCACAGCAGGTCGCTCTCGCCGAACTTGCCGCCCCGCCACCGGGGGCCCACCGCGTGGATCACCCATTTGGCGGGAAGTTGTCCCGGATCGCTTACCGCCGCGCTGCCGGTCTCGCATCGCCGCCGCTTGCCGTAACGGCGCTGGAGGTCGTTCAGAATCGCCGGGCCGCCGGCCCGGTGAATCGCTCCGTCGACTCCCCCGCCGCCCGCTAGCGACTCGTTGGCTGCATTGACGATGGCGTCGGCAGGGATGCGCGTCAGGTCGCCCTGCACCAGAGACAGGATTCGTCGGCCGACTTTGAGCTCGGTTGCCATCGCTTCAGACTAGCGCCCAACCCCCGAGTGACTGGGCCCCCAGCGGGTAGGCTTTAGCCGGATGTACGCAACTTTTGTCAGAAGTGCCCCGTGACCGGCTGGAAGCTGGTCTCCATAGTCGTGCTGGTCGCCGCCAACGCCTTCTTCGTCGCCGCCGAGTTCAGCCTGGTTGCGGTTCGCCGCACCCGGATCGAGGAGTTGATCGCCCAGGGGAGCCGGCGCGCGATGGCGACCCTCAAGGTGCTCAAGGAGCTGAACCTCATGCTCTCGGGATGCCAGCTGGGCATCACCTTCGCCAGCCTGGGGTTGGGGGCAGTGGGCGAGCCGGTGATCGCGGAGCTGTTCGAGTCGGCGTTCGAACATCTGCAGTCGCCGTACGACGTGATCGCGACCCACGCGGTGGCCACCGCGCTGGCGTTCTCGATCATCACCTTCCTCCACGTCACCCTCGGCGAGCTGGTCCCCAAGGCGCTGGCGCTGGCCCGGGCCGAGGGAGTCTCGCTGTGGGTGGCGGCGCCGATGCGCTGGTTCACCTACGCCTTCCGGCCGCTGATCTGGCTGTTCAACGAGTCGGCCAACATCGTGCTCAAGATTTTCGGGATCGAGCCGAACTCCGAGCTGACCGAGATCCACACGCCGGACGAGATCGCGATCATCATCGAGGAGTCCCGCCGGGGCGGCACGATCATGTCCGGCCAGAGCAAGATCCTGGCCCGAACCCTGGAGTTTCCCGAGAAGCGGGCGGTGGAGGCCATGGTGCCCCGCGTCGCCACGACCGCCGTGCCGATCACCGCAACCATCGACGCCCTGCTCGACAAGGCGGAGGAGACCGGCTACTCGCGCTTCCCGGTGTGGCGGGAACGCCCCGACGAGTTCGTGGGGGTCGTACACCTCAAGGACATGCTGAAGGAGGCCCGGAAGGACCCGGACGCTACCGTGAGGGCCGCGGTGCGGGACGCACTGGTGGTTCCCGAGTCCCTGCCGCTGGAGAAGGTGCTGGTACAGATGCGCCGGGAGCGCAACCACATGGCGATCGTGCTGGACGAGTTCGGCTCCACCGCCGGCATCCTCACGCTCGAGGACATCATCGAGGAGCTTTTGGGCGAGATCCGGGATGAGTACGACATCAGGGAGAAGGACATCCGCAAGATCCCCGGCGGCTGGCGGGTCCCCGGCCGGCTGCGGCCCGACGAGCTCCACGAGGCCATCGAGCTGCAACTGCCCGACGGCGAGTACGAGACCGTCGCCGGCTTCATCCTGGAGCGGCTGGGCCGTCTGGCCAAAAGGGGCGACGAGGTGAACCACGATGGCTGGCGAATCCGGGTGGCCAACGTGAGCCGGCGCCGGATTATGTCGGTGGACGTCCTCCCGCCGGGCGTCGAGGAGCCGGTCGGTAGCCCGGCGGCCGGACAGGAGCCGGCCAGCGTCGAGACCGACCCGACCTAGCTAGTACCGGGCCATCGCCTCCGCGGCAGCCGCCGACTTCAGGCGGCGCTCCAGATGGTACTCGGTGTAGAAGCGAGCCAGCCGGCCGGCGGTGGCGGCGTCCTGGGGGGACGGAGGGCGGCCGGGCAGCTTGGAGGGAACCGTCAGCGAGCCGGCCAGGTCGCTCATAAGCTCCAGGACCGCGGTCCCCACCTCCTCGGCGTCGAAGCTGCGGCATCCGGGGCACACCGCGCCCCCCTGCCCCGGTGAGAACCACGACGCCGGGCGGCCGCACTCGGCGCACCGGTCCATCGAGGGGGCGAACCCGGAGATCGCCGAGAGCTGCAGCAGAAACCCGGCCAGCACCAGCGGCGAGCCGTCGGCCGACAGCTTGCGCAGGGCTTCGACCAGCAGGTCGAGGACCCGGGACGACACTTCCGCCTCCTGGGTCACCCGGTCGCAGGCCTCCAGCATCACCGAACCCAGCGAGTAGAGATCCAGGTCCTCCTTCACCGCCCGGAACGGGTCGAGCACCTCGGCCTGGGTGACGGTGTGGAGCTCGGACTTTCCCTTCCACAGCACCAGAGAGACGTGGCAGAAGGGTTCCAGGCGCCCGCCGAAGCGGCTCTTGGTGCGCCGGACTCCTTTGACCACCGCCCGGATCTTGCCGTTGTTGCGCCCGACCAGGGTGACGATCCGGTCGGCCTCGCCCAGGCGCATGGTGCGCAGAACCACCGCTTCGTCTTTGTAGAGCATCCGGTCAACTATAGGTTCGGGGGGGCTGAAGCTCGCGGATCTGCCGGGCGCTAGTTGACTCCCGGCTGGACTCCTCCACCCAGTGCATCGAGCGGCAGCTGGTGCACCGGGATCCGAATGATCCGGCCGAAGACCCAGTCGAGGATCTGCCACTGGTGGATCTGCCACCCGGCCTGCGGAAGGTTGCTGACCAGCTCGTCGTGCAGCCGCCGGGCCAGGCGGTCGACCATCGGGTCGTCGCCGTCGTCCAGGGCGTCCGCCAGCAGGGACAGGGCCAGGTTATGGGACTCCTCCCCGGGGAACCCCCAGTCCAGTTCGAACGGCTCGCGGTACAGCATCAGCTGCTCTTTGAGCGTCCGCCGCCGGCGGTTGTCGATGACGTAGACCTCGGGAAGTCCGCGCCGGTCTCGGATGCCCTGGTAGATGCGCTCGCTCATCTGCTCGATAACCGGGTGATTACGCGATCCCGATTCTCAGGTTCCGGGGTCGTTCGACCCCGCCCTCCTTGACCAGGTCGAAGGTCACCCGCTGGCCCACGCGAAAGAAGCGGAACATGCCGGTGTCCATGGCGATGGGGTCGATCTCCCACTCGGTCAGGCCGTCGTCGCTGGCGATGATCCCGACCTTCTCGTTGACGTGGTACTCCTTGATTGACCCCTGCGGCATGGAACCTCCTCGAGAACGGTTGGTTGAAGTTTAATTCGACTCTTTGACCGCCGGGCTCGCAGCAACCGGCGCCCCCCGCACCAGCACGCTGGCGATGCGCCGCCCCTTCATCTTGTGGACCTCGAACTCGATGCCGTCGTGGCGCACGGTGTCGCCGGGGGTCGCCAGCCTCCCCAGCATGCCGCCCACCAGGCCCCCGACCGAGTCCCACTCCGAGTGGGGCAGCTCCACGTCCAGCAGCTCGCTCAGCTCCTCGATGCTGAGCCGGGCGGTGACGCTGATCGCGTCCTCCCCCACCACCGAGACGTTGGGCTCGTCGCGATCGTACTCGTCGGTGATCTCGCCGACGATCTCCTCCAGCAGGTCCTCAAGCGTCACCAGACCGGCGACGCCGCCGTACTCGTCGACCACCACGACGGTGTGGGTCTTGGTCTGCTGCATGTCCCGCAGCAGCTCGGCGACCTTCTTCGACTCCGGCACGAACACCGCCTCCCGCTTGACGTCGCCCGCCTTCCTCACGGTCTTGGAGCGGCCCCCGTTGTGCAGGCGCTTGATGACATCCTTCTGATAGACGATGCCGACCACGTTGTCGATGCCCTCCGAGATCACCGGGATCCTGGAGTGGCCGGTCTTGAGAGTCAGCTCCAGCACCTCGTCCAGGCTGGCCGACGCGTCGACGCACACCATGTCCGGATGGGGCACCATCACCTCCCGGACGACCGTGTCGGTGAACTCGAAGATCGAGTGGATCATCTCCCTCTCGTCGGCTTCGATGACCTCCTCGAACTGGGCGACGTCCAGGATCGACTTGATCTCCTCCTCGGAGACGAGCGGACCCTTCGGGAGGCCCCGTCCGGGCAGGATCAGCAGAAAGACCCGGTTGAGGTTGACGAGGACGGCGGAGAGCGAGCCGAGGAGCCGGCCGATCAGCCACACCCGCCGGGCCCCGGACAGCAGCACCTTGTCCAGCCGCTCCAGCGCCCAGGTGCGGGGGGCCAGCTCCGCCAGCTCGAACAGCAGGATGCTCATGATCCCGGCGGCGATGAGCTCGGGGA
>DATABX010000368.1:0-14401 GCA_036259335.1 Actinomycetota bacterium | reverse complement strand
GCATCTGACGGGCCGATGAGGATCAGCCGGTCCCCGGCCTGCAGCAGCGTGCGGCCCCTCGGGCGGTAGATCCAGCGGCCCCTGCGGGAGAAGGCCAGGGGCGACATCCCGCGCAGGTCCAGCTCTCCCAGCGACTTGTTCTCCGCCGGTGACAGCTCGTGTACGGTGACCCCCTGCACGACGTCCTCGGCGGCGCCGAGGGCCTCGGCGATCACCGGGTGAAGCTCCTCGTCCCGCTCGATCAGCCACACCATCGCCTGCGCGGCGTCGCCGATGCCCTCCGACGCCACCGCCAGGTGCATCAGGCCCCTTAACGCCGGGCGGTTGCGAGACTCGGCAGCGGCGTCCAGCACCCAGGACTCGATGCTCTCCCGCATGTCGTCCAGCCGGTCCTCCAGGCGCACCACCTCGGCGGCGAGCCCCCGGTCGTCGAACAGCACCGCGGCGTAGGCCAGACCGACCGCCGCCTCGGCCATGTCTTTCATGTCGACCACCTCGTCGACCGCCTTGTCCAGCTCCCAAAAGCTCTGCTCGTCGGTGCTCGGTCCGGGCTTGGCCGCCATCCCGGCGAGCCGCCGCAGCTGGGGCAGGCCCTCGGGGTGGCCCCTGACCACCAGGATGTCGCCGCCCTGCAGCACGCCCTCGTCGGCCGGGTCGAACAGCCATCGGGTGCCGCGCCGGATCGCCAGCAGCCGGACCTCCTCCACGGCGTTCTCCAGCTCGTCGACGCTGCGCCCGTGAAGTTCGCTGCCCTCGCCCACCTGCATGCGGTCGATGACCTCGTCGGCCTGCGACAGGTCGGTTCGCAGCTCCTTGGGGATGCCCAGAGAGTCGAGCACGATCTTCGCGATGTCCACCGCCTGGTTGCCGATCATCTCGATCGAGTTCATGACCTGCAGCAGCGACGCCAGGCCGGCGGCGTCCTGGGGGCTGCGAGAGGCGATGAGGCAGATCTCCCGCATCCGGTGCACCAGGCGGCTCAGCTCCTCCTCCAGCTCCAGCACCTCGCCCGACAGCTCCCGGTCGGCGTAGAACAGGCCGGCGTACGCCAGGTCCAGCATGAGTTCCGAGGTGTCCTTCGCGTGGGCCAGCATCGCCTTCAGCGTCCGGGGTTGTTCGTTCAACCGGCGATCCCCAGCCAGACCATCGACAGGATCAGCGCCCCGGCGCCGATGAGGTCCATGGAGCTCGTCACCACGGGGATGCCGTAGTTGTCCGGGTCGAACCCGAAGCGAAACGAGATCATGGCCGTGTAGTAAGCGACAAATACCGCTCCGGTAGTGGCTATCGCCCCCGCCAGCATGGTCAGCGACAACATCTGCAGCAGCCCCGGGGTTTCCAAACCGACCGCGTGGGACACGATGGTGCCGCTCAATCCGACGAAAAAGAACACTGGAACTCCGAGAATATAGGTCAGAAGGATGTCTTCCCAGCTACGGCGGCTCGGAATCGCCTGCGGGGGGATGGATCCGAGGTGCAGCTTGGACGACAGCCGGGCCGACAGTATCCCTCCCAGCGCCCCGGCATCCTCGAGAAACGGCGGAATCAACACCAGCAGTCCGGGGTAGACGAGAAAGCTCTCCAGCCGCTTCTCGATGGTCAACCCGGCGACCACGTCGACCAGCCCGGCCAGGATCAGGATCGTCAGGCTGCCCCGGATCACCCGGCGGAAGATTCGCAGATCGGTCTGGCGAAGCTGGTAGATGGTAGTGAGGATCGCCCCTACTACGCTCGCCAGCGCCACGAACTCCGGCAGCCGGCCCACCGGCAGCAAGAACGTCGTGAGCCATAGGGCCGGAAGGGTGACCAGGTCCCCGGCGGCGGTGACGACCGGTGCCGCCACGTTGTCCATGTCCCAGCCGCGGCGCACCGACATGGTGGCCACCCATAAGGTGATCGCCAGGATCACCAGGCTGGAGAGCAGCCCGCCGACCACCGAGACCGCGATGTAGTGGGTCAGCGGGATGGTCTCGACGTTGAACAGGCGGGCGACTTCCTTGGCGAGCACCGCCAGGGCGATCGACACGTAAAGGGTCAGGGCCGCCGAGGCCAGGACGTTCTGGCCGGCAAGGTTGCGTTTTTCGACCCGGCCCTCGAACTCACCGGTGTGGATCGCGGTGCCCAGGCGCGAGCCCAGGGCGCCGAAGATGTTGCCCCGCATCCCGATCGCTGCGGGAACCAGCACGATGAGACCGGGCAGCCGGTCGAGCGTCCCGGTCATGAATCCCAGCGCCAAGCCCGCGGCCAGGTCGCCGACCGACGACACCAGCAGGGCGGCCAGGCCCTGGCGGAAGTTGGTCCGCTGCCGCCCGACGAGTGCCGCGAAGCGCCGCCGTATCAGGCGTCGTGAACTCGCGGAGAAGCCGGGAATCTTCATGGCAACCCTTTTGTCGGACGATGGCTCTCCGCCGATCTTTGCACACGGCACGAACCGGTTGACGCCGCCAGCGTGAACTTTCGGCGGCGGTAACCGAAGGGGCGAAGGCTGGCCGAAGCACTTCCCACGGCGCATACTTCTTGAGGCCCTCGCCCGACCCAGGAGGTAGACCTTGCGACAGCCATGCTCCCGCCGCACCCGAGCCCGCCTGGCGGTGATGGCCATGCTGATCGCAACTGTTGCCGTCCAGGCCGCCGGGCCCGCAGCTGCGGCGCCGCCGCCGGGAGTTTCCTACGTCGCTCTGGGTGACTCGTACACCGCAGCACCGCTGGTCCAGCCGGTTGACCCGGCCGCGCCGCCCGGGTGCCTGCGCTCGGCCGCCAACTACCCGCACCTGCTGGCCGCCTGGTACCAGGCGGCAAGCTTCGCCGACGCCAGCTGCTCGGGCGCCAAGACCGACGACTTCTTCGTCCCCCAGGTCACGCCGGGTGGGGCGAACCCTCCGCAGCTGGACTCGGTCGCTTCGACCACGCAGTACGTGACGGTGCAGGTGGGCGGCAACGACATCGGCTTTGCCGAGATCGCGACCAACTGCATCACCCTGCTGCCGCTTGGCACCCCGTGCCAGAACCGCTACAACCCGGGCGGGGTCGACCAGATCAGCGCCCGGATCGAGCAGGCCCGGCCGAAGGTCGACGCGGTGCTCAAAGCGATCAAGGCCAAGGCGCCGGCGGCGAAGGTCTTCCAGGTCGGCTACCCGTCGATCCTTCCCGAGAACGGCTTCGGGTGCTGGCCGACCATGCCCTACGCCCCGGCCGACGTCCCGTATCTGGTGGCCAAGACCAAGGAGCTGAACGCGATGGTCGCCCAGGTGGCCGCGGCCAACGGGGTCACGTTCGTCGACACCTACACGCCGAGCCTCGGCCACGACGCCTGCTCGCTGCCGCTGCGTCGATGGATCGAGCCGGTGATTCCGGTCGCTCCCGCCTACCCGGTGCACCCCAACCTGGCCGGCGAGTTCGGGATGGGGATCGCGGTGGCCGCCGCAGTCAACGCCTCGTAGCTCAGCCCGAAAAGTTCCTCAGCCGCTCCAGCTGGTCCCAATGCTGGGCGATCTTCTCCCGGCCCACCGCGGTCAGCTCGACGCTGGTGTTGGGCTTTTTGTGCACGAACCTCTTCGATATCTTCACCAGGCTGGCCTCCTCCAGCTTGGTCAGGTGGCTGGAGAGGTTGCCTTTGGTCAGCCCGGTCGTTCGCTGCAGGAACAGGAAGTCCGCCGACTTGACCGACGAAAGCAGGGTGAGAATCGCCAACCGCCCCGGTTCATGGATGAGCCGGTCGACGATCAGGTCGGAGTTAGGCTCCGGCATTGCTGTTCTCGAGGTCCAGGCCCGCCGGTGACCCGTAGGTCCGGACCAGCAGGCGGTGGTCGAGAAGGCCGGCGGCGATGGTCGCCACACCGATCGGCAAAAGGGACGCCTGAACGTCGCCGTCTCCGGCCGCACCCCAGATCGGGGCAATGCCGGCGAGCAACAATCCGCCCCAGATAACCCAGTGGTAGGTCTCCAGACCCACGACCATCGCCCCGTAGATCAACATGATCAAAGCGTAGGCTGCGGCGTATGCGCTGATCGGCAGGTCGAAGATGCTGTCCAGCACCGACAGTCCGATAAGAAGCACCACCCCGGCCGCGGTGGCGACGACGTCCCTGACGAAGCTCTTGGCCGGGGGCGTCACCTTGCCGTAGTTGTCCTTGTAGTAGCGGCCGATCAACAGGTACGCCGCCACTGCGAGCCCGCCGGCGACGAGGGTCAGCCAGGACATTCCTGGGAACCAGAGGAAGGTCACGCCGGCTATCAGGAACCAGACCCCGATCGGAACAAACAGCAGGCCCCGCAGGTACGGGTAGCGGGCCGATGCCGCTTCGAGCTTCGCACGGTCCATGTCTCCACTCCTTTCAAACTAGTTGGCGCTACAAACCGTAGCGACGAAGCGCCAATTCGTCAAACCAGTCTGCGATACAAACCGAACTTGGGGAGGAGCAGCCCGGAGGCCACAGGTACACTGGCCTTCATGTCATCGAAAATTTCCGGGCCCAAAGGCGCGCCCGACCTGTACCCGCCGCGATCGCTGCTGTTCGACGAGATCATCGACCGGGCGACCACCCAGTTCCGCCGCTTCGGCTACAGCCGCATCGAGACGCCGATCTTCGAACACACCCAGCTGTTCGAGAAGGGCCTGGAGCCGGGCAGCGACACCGTCACCAAGCAGATGTACACCTTCGAGGACCGGGGCGGCCGCTCGCTCACGCTTCGCCCCGACATGACGACCCCGGTCGTGCGGGCGGTCCTCGAGCACAACCTCGACCGCCAGGGCCTGCCGCTCAAGTTCTTCTACGTAGCGCCGATCTTCCGCCATGAGCAGCCGCAGGCCGGCCGTCAGCGCCAGTTCACCCAGGTGGGCGTCGAGGCGGTTGGTTCCACGGGGCCTGACATCGACGCCGAGGTCATCCAGCTCGCCATGGCGGTCTACCGGTCGCTGGACCTGGAGGTGACGCTGGCCGTCAACAGCATCGGCCACCCGGGCTGCCGGGCTGACTACATCCCCAAACTGCAGGAGTACCTGCGGTCGGTGGAGGACCAGCTGTGCGGTGACTGCCGGCGCAAGATCGATTCCAACCCCTTGCGCACCTTCGACTGCAAGGTGCCGGAGGATCGCAAGCTGCTCGAGAAGGCGCCGCTGATCGTCGACCAGCTGTGCCCGGAGTGCGAGATCCACTACGCCGGCGTCAAGGACCGGCTGAACGAGTGGGGGATCAAGTACGAGGAGGACCCCCGCCTGGTGCGCGGCCTGGACTACTACACCCGTACCGCCTTCGAGTTCACCGCCGGCGGGCTCGGATCGCAGAACGCGGTCGGCGGGGGCGGCCGCTACGACGGGCTGGCGGAGTCGCTCGGCGGACCGTCCCTGCCCGGCATCGGATTCGCCCTCGGGGTGGAGCGGATCGCTCTGGCTCTCGAGAGCAACGGCTACGAGGTGCGTCCGACGCTCGACGTCTACATCGTCGCCATCGGTGACCAGGCTCGGAGCCTCGGCTACAAGCTGGCGCCGAGGCTGCGGGACGCCGGCTTCAGCACCGACATGGATTTCGCCGGCCGGTCGCTGAAGGGGCAGTTCAAGTCCGCGAACAACCGCAACGCGGCCTGGGTGATAGTGATCGGGGAGAAAGAGATCGAAGCCGGCAAGTTCGTCGTCAAGCACATGCAGACCGGCGACGAGGAGCCCCTGCCCCCGAGCCGCATCGTCGGCTACCTGGCGGTGCGCTCGTGAGGACCCACTGGTGCGGTGAGCTGCGCAAAGAGCACGCCGGTGCCCAGGTCCGGTTGACCGGCTGGGTCCACCGCCGCCGGGACCACGGCGGGGTGATCTTCCTGGACCTGCGGGACCGGGAGGGGCTGGTCCAGGTGGTCCTGCACCCGAAGGAGCAGCCCGAGGCCTACGCCATCGCCGAGGCGGTGCGCAGCGAGTACGTCCTCGGCATCAGCGGAGTCGTTCGCCCGCGGATTGCCGGCGCCGAGAACCCCAACCTGCCGACCGGCGAGGTGGAGGTGGCCGCCGACTCCATCGAGATCTTCGCCAAGGCCCAGACCCCGCCGTTCCAGATCGAAGACTGGATTGAGGTCAAAGAGGAGACCCGCCTCAAGTACCGCTACCTCGACCTGCGCCGCCCCGAGATGCAGCGGGGCCTCAGGATCCGCCACGAGGTGATCAAAGCGATCCGGGACTACTTCGACGGCGAGGGGTTCATCGAGGTCGAGACCCCGATGCTCAACAAGAGCACGCCCGAGGGCGCCCGGGACTACCTGGTGCCCTCCCGGCTGCAGCCCGGCAACTTCTTCGCCCTGCAGCAGTCGCCCCAGCTGTTCAAGCAGCTGTTGATGGTGGCCGGATTCGACCGCTACTACCAGATCGTCCGGTGCTTCCGGGACGAGGACCCCCGCGCCGACCGCCAGCCCGACTTCACCCAGCTCGACATGGAGGTCTCGTTCGCCGACGAGGCGGCGGTGCGCAACTTCACCGAGGAGATGTTCGTCCAGCTCATGCGCCGGACGCTGGGGGTGGAGATCGCCACCCCGTTCCCCTCGATGACCTACGACGAGGCGCTCGACATCTACGGCTCCGACAAGCCGGACCTGCGGTTCGGCCTGCCGATGGTCGACCTCACGAAGGTCTTCGCCGGTACCGGCGTTCAGATGTTCCAACGGGCGCTCGACAACGGGGGAGCGGTCAAGGGCCTGCGGGTGCCCGGGGGCGCCGGTTTCTCCCGCAAGGAGTTCGAGGCGCTGGTCTCGGTCGCCCGTACCTTCGGCGCCGGCGGCATGGCCTGGGTCAGTTACGGCCCCGACGGCGCCACCGGCCCGCTCACCAAGGCGCTCTCCGGCGACGAGGTGTCCGGCGTCCGCGACACCGCCGGCGCCCTGACCGGCGACGCGGTGCTGATCGTGACCGACGCCTTGCGGGTCGCCCAGCGCAGCCTCGGCGAGGTGCGGCTGGCGCTGGCCGACAAGCTCGATCTCCGCCCCAAGCTCGAGCCGACCGACCCTGAAGCGTGGAAGTTCCTCTGGGTGACCGACGCCCCGATGGTCGAGTGGAACCCGAAGGAGAACCGCTGGGACCCGACGCACCACCCGTTCACCGCGCCCCACGACTCCGACGTCGAGCTGATCGACTCCGACCCGGGCAAGGTCCGTTCCCGGGCCTACGACGCGGTCCTCAACGGCGCCGAGGTGGCCGGCGGCAGCGTCCGGATCCACGACCCGGAGATGCAGCGCAAGGTGTTCGGGCTGATCGGGATCGACCGGCAGAAGGCCGAGCGGATGTTCGGCTGGTTCGTCGATGCCTACAACTACGGCGCGCCGCCCCACGGCGGCATTGCGGCCGGCATCGACCGGATCGTGGCCATGGTGGCGGGCAAGGACAACATCCGGGAGGTCATGGCTTTCCCCAAGAGCTCTGCGATGACCGACCTGATGACCGGCGCACCCGACGTCGTGGACCAGAGCCTGCTGGACGACCTGCACATCAAGGTAGTCGCGCCGCCGCCCGAGTAGAGGACGTCAGTGGCGGACGACCTGTTCTCCGACTCCCTGGAATCCAGGTTCGACGAGTTCGCCCCGCTGGCCGCCCGGATGCGGCCCCACTCGCTGGACGAGTTCGTCGGCCAGGAGCACCTGCTCGGCCCGGGGAGCCCGCTGCGCACTCTGATCGAGCGCAACGCCCTGACCTCGCTGATCCTGTGGGGGCCGCCGGGAACCGGCAAGACCTCGCTGGCCAACATCGTCGCCGCGGCAACCAACGCCCGCTACGAGGAGCTCTCCGCGGTGAACGCCACGGTCGCCGATGTCCGGCGCACGATCAACCAGGCCCGGGATGTGCTCGCCGGGACCGGGCGCAAGACGATCCTGTTCATCGACGAGATCCACCGGTTCAACAAGGGCCAGCAGGACGCGCTGCTGCCGTCGGTCGAGAACCGCTGGATCACCCTGATCGGGGCGACGACCGAAAACCCGTACTTCGAGCTGATCTCGGCCCTGCTCTCCCGCTGCCTGCTGGTGCGGCTGGAGTCTCTCAGCCCGGAGCAGATCGCCACCATCCTCCGGCGGGCGCTGACCGACTCCGAGCACGGGCTAGGCAAATCGGGAGTGCAGGTGGACGAGGCGGCGCTCGAGCACATCGTCAACACCGCCGGGGGCGACGCCCGCTCGGCTCTCAACGCACTGGAGGTATGTGTGGTGAGCGCCCAGGCCGAGCAGACCGACAGGGTCTCCCTGGCGATGGCCGAGCAGGCCCTGCAGCGCCGCCAGGTGCGGTACGACAAGCAGGGGGACCAGCACTTCGACGTGGTCTCGGCATTCATAAAGAGCATGCGCGGCTCGGACCCCGACGCCTCGCTGTTCTGGCTGGCCCGGATGCTGGAGGCGGGGGAGGACCCCCGGTTCATCGCCCGCCGGATAGTCATCCTGGCGTCGGAGGACATCGGCAACGCCGATCCGATGGCGCTCGTCGTGGCGGTGGCTGCCGCCCACGCCCTGGAGCACGTCGGCCTGCCCGAGGCGGCGCTCAACCTGTCGCAGGCGGTCACCTATATGGCGGCGGCGCCGAAGTCGAACGCCGCAACGGTGGCGCTGGGCCGGGCGACCGACGACGTCAAGGAGTCGGCCAACATCCAGGTCCCGGTACACCTGCGTGCTCACTTCTCCCGCAAGGGCGCCAAAGGCGAGCGCCCGGGATACAAGTACCCTCACGACTACCCCGGCGGATGGGTGGACCAGAGCTACCTGCCGGAGGGGGTCAAGCCCAAGCGGTACTACGAGCCGACCAAGCACGGCAAGGAAGCCGAGATCGGCGCCCGCCTGGAGGAGTTGCGGCGGCGGAGGCGCAGCCCCTGAGCGCCGGGTAGGCGATGCCGCTGGAGCGGCCGTATCGATGTTGCGAAATTCTCGTTTTTAACGCAACCGAACGCGTTTATTCCGGCCCTTCGGTGGGATGATGCCTGGGTGGATTCTCAGCCCGATCGTAAGGTTCTACTCGATCGTTACGAGTTGGGCGAGATCATCGGCGTTGGCGGCATGGGCGAGGTCCGGGCCGCCCAGGACCTCACCCTCGACCGGCCGGTGGCCATCAAATTCCTCCGGCCGCACCTCGGCCCCACTCCGGAGATCCGGACCCGGTTCGACACCGAGGCCAAGGCGGCGGCCCGACTGAACCACCCCAACATCGTCGGCGTATTCGACTCCGCCGACGACGAGGGGGTTCCGTTCATCGTCATGGAGCGCCTGGCGGGCAGGACTCTCGCCGACCGGATCGCCGAAGGACCGTTCAGCGAGTGGGAAGCCCGCCGCATCGGTCTCGAGGTCCTATCGGCGCTGGAGGCGTCGCACGAGGAGGGCATCCTCCACCGGGACCTGAAGCCGGGCAACGTGATGCTGACCGAGAAGGGGGTCGCCAAGGTCGTCGACTTCGGCATCGCCAAGGCGATGGAGGGGTTGGACCTCACCGACTCGGGTGTGACGCTGGGCACTCCCGGATACCTGGCACCCGAAAGAATTGCCGGGGAGCCCGCCACCCCGGCCACCGACGTGTACTCGGTCGGCGTGATCCTCTACGAAATGTTGACCGGCAAGAAGCCCTATGAAGCCGATACCCCGGTTGGCCTGCTTCGAGCTCTGCAGGAGGGCGACCCCGAGCCGCTGGAGAGGCTCCGTCCCGATGTGCACCCGACGTTCGCAGCGATAATCGAGCGGGCGCTGGCCAAGGAGCCGCGTCGCCGTTACCCGACGGCCGCGGCGATGCGTCAGGCGCTGGAGGCGTGGCTGCCCTGGTCGGAGGCTGCCGACACCGCTTCGCTTGATAGCCCCACGTCGGGCCTTCTGGTCGGCAAGAAAGGCTCGAGCCCCGGGCGCCGGCGGGCTGCGGCGGTGTTCATCGCGATTCTGGCCATCGCGTGGCCGGCCTACGTTCTTATGAACATCGGCCGGAACGGGTCGAACGAGGCTATGCCGACCCAATCGCCCTCTCCGTCAGTGCAGCCGTCCCCTGCAGTCCCGGTCGACCCGCTGTTCCAGGCGGCGCTCGCCGAGCTGGACGCGGCGATCGCCCAGACCGGAACCTCGCAGGACCTGGGCCCGGCCGCGGCCAAGATCAGACAGGCGGCCGAGACCGGCGACCGGCTGGGCGTGTCGGAACAGCTTGTCTTTATGAGGAACCAGGTCGACGCTCTCCGGCAGACCGGCGAACTCGCGGAACCGTCGGCGGAGCGCCTCCTCGCCGCAATCTTCGGGGTCGACCTGCAGCTGGGGAAGGTGGTCCCCCCGACGCCCCTTAGCCCGGCGCCCTCACCGTCGTCGTTGCTGCCCTTCTAGGCGCTGAGCGGCGGCTCGGAGGCCGGGGCGCCCTCCACCCGCGCCGGCCCCGGAGGTGGCACCGGACCGATACCCTCCATCACCACCCCGATCATCCCCTGGAGGAAGTCGTCTCCCGGGTCGGTCCCGCCGTCGGAGAATGTCCACAGCTTCATCGATCGAGCGGCGCCGATCAGAGCGGTCGCTGCGAGCTCCGGCCGGATGTCCGGGTTGATGCGGGCGAAGCGCTGCTCCAAAAGCAGGTAGCCGGTCAGGGTAGCGATGTCCGCGCTGGCGGTCGTCCCAGAGCTGCCCAACGGCTCCGGGAGTGGAACCTGGGGCGCCGGGGACACCCCCGGCTCGTCGTAGAAATCGAGCGCGGCCCGGATGAAGTCGGTGATGTTGTCGACCACCGAGCCGCTTCCGGCTCGAAACGGGAACTGGAAGAGGACCTTGTTGAAGTCCGCCGGCGGAGCGGACGACTGCGCCGCCGGCGCCGGGGGCTCGTCGATGGAAACGTCCTGGGGAGCGGGCTCGACTTCCGGCTCGTCCACAGGTTCATCTGAAGGCGGCTCTTCCGCCGGCGCTGCGGCCTGTGGGGTAGGGGTGGGGTCGGATCGCACCGGTGCTGCGGGCTCCTGTTCCATGGGCTCGGGCTCCTTCTCCCGGCGGCCGGTGGGCGGCTGTGCCTCAACTTTGAACAGGCTTATAACGTGGCTGCGCACAAAGATCAACGAGATCAAGCCGGCCAGAAGCATAAAGCCGATCGAAAGCAGCATTCCGCTGTGGACCGCGTCGACAAGTGACTCCCGAGCCGCCGGCACCACGCCCTCCACCACGCCGGCAGCGGTTCCCGGAGGCATGCGGTCGACCAGCGGTTCCAGGGCTGCCCCCCCGGCCACGTCGCGTCCGGTTGCCTCCGCGACCGACCGGGCGACGTTAGGGTC
This sequence comes from Actinomycetota bacterium, assembly GCA_036259335.1. GTDB lineage: Bacteria > Actinomycetota > CADDZG01 > JAHWKV01 > JAHWKV01 > JAJCYE01. Next base: position 3,176 of record DATABX010000368.1, on the reverse strand, counting down.
GACCTGGGCCGAGATCAGGTTGTCCTCGAAGCTGTTCTCGAAAGCCGAGGACACCACGGCTGCCGACAGGGCGATCGCCAGCAGGAGGCCGAGCTGCCTGGCGGTGTTGTTCGCCCCGGAGGCGCCCCCGAGTTTGTCCGGGTCGACCACGCCGGTCACAGCCGTAGTCATCGGTCCGACGATCAGGGCCATGCCGAAGCCGAGGAGAACCAGAGCCGGGAGGAGGTCGTTTTGGTACGAGGGCTCGAGGCCGGCCCGCAGCAGTAGGCCGAGAGCGGCGGCGGCCACCAGGCAGCCCCAGGCCATGAGACCCCGCGATCCGGCCCGATCGGACCGCCGGCCGGCCAGCGGCGCCGCCAGAACCAGCGCGCCGGCAAAGGGCAGAAGCCGCAGGGCGGCCTGATCCGGAATCAGGCCGAGAACGTTTCTCAAGTAGGCGGCGAAGTGCACGCCCACTCCGTACAGGGCGAAGAAGGCCAGCGCGGCAACCGCGTTGGCGGCGGAGAACGTGGAGTGCCCGGAGAACCGGAGCGAGACAATCGGCTGGCGCCTGCGGGTGGCAATGATCAGGAAGACCAGCAGCAGGAGCGCGGATGCGCCGAGCGCTCCGACCACGTTCCGGTCGCTCCAGCCCCGAGGGTTGCCCTCGACGAGCGCGTACGAAAGAAGGGCCAGACCGGGAACCCCGAAGATCAGGCCGGCCACATCGAGCCGCCGGGGGAGGGACCGGTCGCGGGACTCCTTCACGGCGGCGGCGAGCAGCAGCGCAAGAAGGCCCGCGACAACGTTTCCGTAGAACAGCCAGGTCCAGTCCGCCCGGTCCAACAGGTAGCCGCCGGCGAGCGGTCCGTAAACCAGCGCCGTCGCCGACGCGGCCGACCACAAGCCCAGGACCGCACCGCGGCCCTTATGGCCGAATGACTCCGCAAGGGTAGCGAGCGCCGCCGGGACAAGCAGAGCGGCCCCGATTCCCTGGACCGCCCGGGCGGCGAGCAGCTGGTCGAAGGTTTGACTCAGGCCCCCGGCGGCCGAAGCGGCGGTGAAGACCACCAGGCCCCACACCAGCGTCGCCTTGCGGCCGAACCGGTCGGCCAGCGCGCCGCCGGCCAGCATCAGCGCGAGGAACGTGACGAGGTAGACGTTTTCGATCCACCGAAGCTCGAGGGAGCCGGTGCCGAGGCTGTCCTCGATCTCGGGCAGGGCGTCGCCGACCATGAAGTTGGCCAGCATCGCCATCACCACGCCAAGAATCGTCGTGAGCAAGACCAGCAGCCGTCTCATGAGACCCTCAATCGGTCGGCCCGTCCAGACGCCACCGCAGTCGGACCCCGCTCCGAAGCCGGTCGGCCTGTGTATTGTGGCCGCCGCCCACTCAGAGTCAATAGGCCTGTCGCCGAAAGAACAAGAAACTTGTCGGGCCGGGGTGCCGCCCCGCCTAGACTGGATGCAAATGACCTATCCGAACCCGCCGGGCGAGGCCCCGCCGCAGCCCCCCGTGCAGTTCGTGGTCCCGCCCCCCACGCCGCTCGGCGCCGGCAAGGCCCTGCTGATATTCCTGATGTACTTCGGCGCCCAGGTGGTGGTCAGTGTGATCGCCCTGGCCATCGTGGGCGTCCTGCAGGGCCCCGAGGCTCTGGAGGAGCTGGATGCCGGGACCTTTCTGGTCGCCGGAGCGGCGGGAATCCTGCTCGGGGGCCTGGTCGCCTACCTCATGACCCGTGCGTTCCTTCGGCGGGAATCTGCGGAGAGGCCGCTGGCGGCGGTCGGGCTCGTCCGGGCAACCCCGGGGGCGCTCTGGGGCGGAGCTGCCATCGGAGTCGGTATCGCCCTGTTCTTCATGTTCGTCGTGCAGACGCTGCTCCCCCCGGGCGAGGACGCCCGCGGCCCGCTCGAGGAGGCGGCCTCGGCGCCCGGCTGGCCCCGGATAGTGTTCGTGCTCATCGCGGTGGTGCTGGCGCCGGCGATCGAGGAGTTTTTGTTCCGAGGCGTCATGTTCACCGGCATGGCACGCTCCTGGGGACCGGTGGCCGCCGGGATTGTGGTGACGATCCTGTTCGGGCTCCTCCACATCGCCGACGTGGCCGGTTACTGGCCGGCCCTTGGGGTGGTCACCCTCGCCGGCGGGGCGATGCTGCTGGTCCGGCTGAAGACCGGTTCGTTGTTGCCGGCGATCGCCCTGCACACCTCCTACAACCTGGTGCAGGTACTGGCGCTCTACCTGTTCGGGGCCTGAACCCGGCAAGCTTTGGCACCCGCCCACCGGCGTGGTCATAATCGCCTACTGAAGGCCCCACCTAGCGGAGGACGCGATGCCCCCATGGATTGAACGAGTGGTCCAGAAGATTGCGCCGCTCGCCGACTGGGAGGACTTGAAGCTGTCCGACGAGTCGGAGCAGGTGCTGCGCCGGGTGGTAGCCGACATGCAGGAGCGCCTGGACGACGCCCGATCCAGAAACGGCTCGAAGTCGAAGGGCAAGCCCCGCACCGGGGTGGTGGCGGTCTTCAACGGACCGCAGGGTCCGCACAAGATCAAGGCGGCCGAAGTTGTCGCCAGGCAACTGCGGATGAACCTGTTCCGGGTTGACCTGTCCCTGGTCGTCAGCCCAACGCTGGAGGAGACCGAACGCATCATGAAGCGGATTCTCGACGGAGCCGAGCTGGCCGGCGGCGTGCTGTTCTTCGACGAGGCCGACCAGCTTTTCGAAAAGGACGACGAGGGCAACGACGTCGACAAGGGCATGGGGTACCTGGTCAAGCGGGCCGGCCGCTACGAGGACGTGTCGATTATCGCGGTGACCGACAAGGACCGGATGGACCTGGTGCACCTGCGCAAGCTCCGCGCGGTGGTCGACTTTCCGGCCTGAACCATTCTGCTCCCGGTATGACCCTCGGGCGGCAGGGGCGGTAGTGTTGATTGGCGATGAAACCCCTCGAAAATCCGGAATCCCAGTAGTCGTGGACACCCCTGCCATCCGCAAGACCTTTCTCGACTTCTTCGCCGAGCGGGGCCACACCGTCGTCCCCTCGGCTTCGCTGGTTCCCGACGACCCGACGCTGCTGCTGACCAACGCCGGGATGGTGCAATTCAAGCCCTACTTCCTCGGCACCCGCCCGGCGCCCTACCGCCGGGCCACCTCGGTCCAGAAGTGCTTCCGGGAAAAGGACCTCGAGGAGGT
>DATABX010000367.1:0-2067 GCA_036259335.1 Actinomycetota bacterium | reverse complement strand
GATGGGTAGCTTGACGGACGTGGTCCAGTCAATCTGGACTGCGACCAGCGCCTCCACCTCGTACCCCCGGCTGGAGGGTACGGTGAAGGTGGATGTCGCGGTGGTGGGCGCCGGCATCACCGGCATCACGACGGCCCTGTTTCTGGCGCGGGACGGTGCGGCGGTCGCTCTGCTCGAAGCGGACCGGGTTGCGTCGAGCACCACCGGAAACACCACCGCGAAGCTCACCTCCCTCCACGGGCTGACCTACACCTCGATCGCCGGCGAACAAGGCGAGGAGCCGGCGCAGCTCTACGGCCGGGCCAACGAAGCCGCGATCGCCCAGGTGGCGGAGCTCTCCCAGGCTCACGGGATCGCCTGCGACTTCGAGCGCATGCCCGCGTTCACCTACACCGAGGAACCCGACCAAATCGCACAAATCGAGGCCGAGGTCACGGTTGCGCAGCGCCTCGGCCTGCCGGCGACCTTCGTCACCGAGACCGACCTGCCCTTCCCGGTGGCCGCGGCGGTCCGCTTCGACAACCAGGCGATGTTCCACCCCCGCAAGTACTGCCTCGGTCTGGCGGAGGTGCTCGCGAAGCAGGGAGTCCGGATATTCGAGCGCACGGCGGTGACCGGGATCGAGGAGGGCAAACCGTCGGTGTTGACGGCTGCAGCCGGCACCGTTGTTGCCGACCATGTCGTGCAGGCGACCCAACTGCCCTTCCACGACCCCTTCGGGTTCTTCACCAGCAACTTCCCCAACCAGAGCTACGGCCTGGCCTTCGCAACTTCCGAAGGAGTGCCGGAGGGGATGTATCTGAGTGCCTCTCCGCCGACCCGGTCGATCAGGCCCTACCGGGACGGCCGCCAGAGCTACCTGATCATCGGCGGCGAGGGGCACAAGATGGCGAGGGACGCCGACACCAACCAACGTTACGAGACCCTCGTCCGTTGGGCGCAAGAGAGGTTCGGAACCGGCAAGCCGGCCTTCGCCTGGTCGGCGCACGACTACCTTCCGGTCGACGGAATACCCTACGTCGGCAGGCTGACCCCCGACACCGACCGGCTGTGGGTGGCGACGGGCTTCAAGAAGTGGGGGCTCACCAACGGCACGGCTGCTGCGATGATCCTGGCCGACTCGATCGCCGGAAGGGAAAACCCGTGGGCCAGGACCTTCGACTCCCTGCGGCTCAAACCCAAGCCGGTCGAAAAGTGGCTGAAGAGGCAGGCTGAGCTCAAAAAGAGCCACGCCGAGGGCTCCATCGAAACGGTCACGGCCCAGCTGGAGCTGGTATTGGGCCCCCGGGAAGGTCGTGTGATCGACACCACACAGAAGCAGAAGGTAGCGGCGTACCGGGACGAGGACGGCCGGCTGCACACCCACTCGGCCGTCTGCTCACACATGGGGTGCCAGGTGGCCTTCAATCCGGCCGAGAAGACGTGGGACTGCCCCTGCCACGGCTCCCGGTTCGACATCACGGGCACGCCGATCCACGGGCCGGCTACCCACTCGCTCAAACCGGTCCGGCTGGACCCCGAGGCCGCAGCCTCCGCTACTTGATCACGGTACCTGCGTCGGCGGAAGGATGGCCCACAACGCTCTCGCCGGGGAGGAGCCGGGGTTGGACCAGGCGCTTACCGGCTCGTCCCTCACGACGATTGCATCCCCTGCCTGGAGCACCTCGGCCGTTGCTCCGAACTGGAGCTCGAGAACCCCCGAAAGCAAAAACACGACCTCCTTTTGTTTGGTGGAGAACGGCGGCCGGCGGCCGGAGGAACCGGCGGCGAACTCCAGGATCTGCACCGACATTCGGGAGGGGTCCTCCAGAACCTCCTCGACCTGGATCCCTGCTGCCAGCTTTCGGCTGCGCCGAGCCCTCCGGCGAGCCAGGGTGTAGGGAAGGGATGGCGCCGCCCGATCGGTGCCGAGCACCGAGTACGCGGAGCGAAGCGTCTCCTCCGAAAGCCCTCGATGTCCCGACTCCGCCTGGGACAGTGCGCTCGGTGTGATACCAAGCCGCCGCGCCAGCTCCGCCTGGGAGATGCCCTTGGCCTTTCGCTGCGCCTTGAGGTTTGCGCCGGTCC
>DATABX010000366.1:0-3216 GCA_036259335.1 Actinomycetota bacterium | reverse complement strand
AAGGTTCCCGAGACGTCACCGCTGTTGAGGTTGTGAAAGCTGACCGTGTGGACCGCCGCAGCCTGGGAGGCGTCCCAGGTGACCGTCTGCCCGGTGGAGATCTCCTGGTGAAGCGGAGCGAAGCAATTATCGAGAACCAGTACCCGGCCCGGATCCACCACCGGCATCGGCTCGGGGCAGTGGCCCCCGCCGCCCGCCCGTGCCGGCAGAGGTGTAAGCACGCACGCAACCACTGCCGACGCTGCAACCGCCCTGAAAACCTGCTTTCGCATGAACCCCTCCCTGAACGCCGTTTGCAAACAGACGTCCCGGTCGGGGATTTGGTTCGCCGCGTTTAGTCGAACAGGTCGATGTCCGGCCAGCTCGTGGTTGCGGCGAGCTGGCTCTGCAGGGCCGATATCGCCTCTCCGAAGAACGACCCGTAGTCGGTGGGAAGGCTGTTGAACGAGAAGGCGATGGTCGTCCCGTCGGGCTTTCGTGCGAGCCACGCGCAGTTCGAGCCCTCCAGGGCGCCGGCGTGCGACCACTCGTACCCGCCGTCGCCGGGAACGCTGTTCCACCCGAGCCCCAGGGCCTCCTTGACGTTGCCGGCTCCGGCTGCCGCCGAGGGCGGTCGGGCAGTGGACTCCATCTTGCTGACCGTCTCGGGGAGCAGAAGCCCCGTTCCCCTGGTGCCGTCGACTGCCAGGGCGAACCGGACCTGGTCCTGAGCCCGGCCGATCCAGCCTCCGTGCGAGTCCATGGCACGCATGTAGTACGAGCCGTACCCGACCGGCACGTAGCTGCCGCCCGGGTAGACGCTGGGCCGGAGGTCGAGGCCCGGCGGCGGGTAGTAGCGCACCTCGCCTTCCGCCCGCTCCTCCACCCGGGTGCCGCCGAGCGCCATCGTCGTGATGCCGGCTGGACCGAGCAGGTTGTCGATAACGAACTGCTCGTAGGACTTGCCGGAGAGGTGCTCGATGACCCTGCCCAGCACGTTGAACCCGAAGTTGGAGTAGGCGCTAAGCGTTCCCGGGTCGAAGTCGAGCGGCTGGCCGAGCATGAACCGGATGATCGTCGCCGCTTCAGCCGGAACCTCGGCGTCCAGGGTATGGGAGGCGAACAGGGTCCAGGGCTGGTACTGAGGGTCATAGCCGGCCGCGCTGTTCCAACCGCCGGAGTGCACGAGCAGCTGCTCCACGGTGATCGTGTCGAGCCGGGGGTCGCGAGGAGCGTTGGGCGGTTGTTCCAACTCCAGTAGCTTGAAGACCTTCGTGTCGAGGGTCAGGTCCCCCGAGTCGACAAGCTGCAGAATCGCCACCGCGGTGATGGGCTTGCTGTTGCTGGCGATACGGAAGCGGGCGTCGGGGTCGACCGGGACCCCGGCATCCAGGTCGGCGAAGCCGAATCCCCGGTTGTAGACCAGCCGGTCGTGGCGGGCGATGGCGAGCTGGCCTCCGGGCACCGGCCACTTGCCCATCAGCCGGCTCATCAGGTCGTCGAACTCGGCCAACTCGGGGACTGGCTCGCCGGTGACGGGTATTGCGTTCATGCTGCTCCTCCTCGCACGCCTGCCGTGAGCTGCATCGCTGGGTCTGGCTTCCCTTCGAGGCAGCGGAGCGGGTCGGGAAGAAAATTCGGAGGTGGGGAAGAAACGTCTCGCGAGCCTATTGACCAGCCCCAGAGGCGACCATATCGTACGTTTCGCCCCGAGAGGCAGAAGGACACCGGGCCCGAAAGGGCCGTGGGCCGGAAGTTTCTCGGGGCACTTTCTTTCCCGGCTCCGGGACGGTTCGCCGCCAAGAAATCGCTTGTTCAACCGTGCACCGTAGGTGGAAAATGGTTCGTCGGTTACGGCGTGGCGGACTAGCTATGTACTCGGACGACGAGGCCCCCGAGCAGTCGGACCTTCAGCGAATGATGGCGGACCTTCGCAAGAAGGGCTGGAGCTCGAAAAGGCTGAACAAAGTTGAAGAGCGGTGGGACCGGACGCTCGGCTGGGGCGGCTGGACCACCAACGAGGATGCTCGCCGGGCGGAGAGCGCTTCCCGCAACGGCGACTCGCTTTGGGAACCGGTCGAGTGGGACGGCGCCAGGTACCGGATCGACCCACCCAACCCGGCGCCGGACGCGGAGATCAACTGCGCCGAGCGGGTTCACCTCTGCAAGGCGGTGTGCTGCAAGTTGAACTTCGCCCTGACCCCGGGCGAGGTGCGAAACGGCAAGGTCCAGTGGGACCGCCGGTTCCCCTACCTGATCGCCCACGGGCCGGACGGGTACTGCGCCCACCTGGACAAGCAGAGCGGCTGCACCATCCACGCCGACCGTCCCGCCCTGTGCCGGCGCTTCGACTGCCGGACCGACGGACGGGTGTGGATCGACTTCGAAGGCATGATTCCCAACAAGGCGTGGATCGACGGGATCGTCGGCAGCCACCAGAGGGTGGTGGTGAAGCGCCCGTTACCGGTGGTGGAGGTCACGACGTCGCCGGCTCAAGCAACCGTTCCACCGGAGGTGCCCACCTCTTAGGAAGGCGTTAAAGAGCCAGGCTCTGTCGACGCACAACCAGCAGCGTTAGGCTGGTGCCCACATCGATTCCGAGGAGGGCAGGATGAATTCCACTTTGACCGACCAGGTGAAGCAGAAGTACGCCTGGACCGCACGGGAAGTCATCCAGAAGGAGTTCTCCCAGCTCACCGTCCTGGGCGCATGCTGCGGGGGGTCGGACGGCGGTGCCTGCTGCAGCTCCGCAGGGTCCGGCCACGTTCACGAGTCGACCGCCGAGCCGGTGGAGGCCTTCGGGCCGTCCCTTTATCCCGCCTCCGATACCGGGGGGCTGCCGAGCCTGGCGGTGTCGGCCAGCTGCGGTTGCGGCAACCCGACCGCAATTGCCCCGCTCCCGAGATCGACAACGACTTGCCCGGGCTGGAGTGAGGCAATTGCCGTCGGGTTGCCGCAACCGCAGCTGGCCGACACCGCCAGGCTCGGGAGCGCAGCGGTCTGGGAAGCGGGATAAAGGGACGCCCCGAAGGCTTCAACCGGCTCAGCGGTCGAGTCGTGGACGTGGCCGGACCCTGCCGAGCTGCAGCAGGCGCCGCCGTCCGACCCACCGCAGCATGCGCCCAGTACGGTGAGCTGGGAGAACTCCTCCTGGATGACTTCCCGTGCGGTCCAGGCGTACTTCTGCTTCACCTGGTCGGTCAAAGTGGAATTCATCCTGCCCTCCTCGGAATCGAT
>DATABX010000365.1:0-1590 GCA_036259335.1 Actinomycetota bacterium | reverse complement strand
GGTCGTCGACGTCTGCAAGCTGATCGCCGAGCACAACCAGAAAGGTTCGGCCAAGCCGGCAGAGGCCGAGCAGCCTGAGGCCCAGCCGGCGTCCGCCAACGGATCCAAGGCCGCCAAGGTTCCCGCCGGAGCGTAGCTCCGGCGGGCATCAGGCTTTAAGGACCGCCTTGTAGACCGCGACGGTCTTTTCGGCCGCTGCCGGCCAGCTGAAGTACTCCACCGCCCGGCGGCGACCGCCTTGCCCCATCCGGGCGGCCAGCCCGGGGTTCTCGAGCAGCGTGTTGATCGCGGCAGCGAGGCCCCGCGCAAAGGCCTCTGGATCGACCGGCTCGCCGTTGACCGCGTGGGTCTTCCCCACCGGAACCAGCATCCCGGTCTCGCCCTCCACGACTATCTCCGGGATACCGCCGGTGCGGCTGGCGACCACCGCGGTCTCGCAGGCCATCGCTTCGACGTTCACCAGCCCGAACGGCTCGTAGACCGACGGGCAGACGAAGACGGTCGCACGGCTCAACACCTCGACCAGCTCGGGACGGGGCAGCATCTCGGCAAGCCAGAACACCGCTCCCCGGCTGCGCTGCAGTTCGGTGGTCAACTCCTCGAATTCGCGGGCGATCTGGGGTGTGTCCGGTCCGGAGGCGCAGAGAACGATCTGGGCAGGAAGCGGGATGTGCTCGGCCGCCCGCAGCAGGTGGACGATGCCCTTCTGGCGGGTGATCCGCCCGACGAACACGACAACCGGCAGCGCCGGGTCGATGCCCCGGGTCTCCAGCGCCGAAGTTCCCGGGACGGGGGAGTAGGTGTCGGTGTCGATCCCGTTGTGGACGACGACCACCCGCTCCGGGTCGATCGCCGGGTAGCACCGGAGCACGTCGCTTTGCATCTGTCCGGAGACCGCGATGATTGCGTCCGCCGCCTCCAGCGAGGTCTTTTCGCAAAAGCTTGAAACCGCATAACCGCCGCCGAGCTGCTCGGCCTTCCACGACCGCAGCGGCTCCAGGCTGTGCGCGGTGACGACGTGGGGGATGCCGTAGAGCAGCTTGGCCAGGTGGCCGGCCAGGTTGGTGTACCAGGTGTTGCTGTGGACCAGCTCGACGCCCTCCAGCGCGGCCGCCATCACCAGATCGGCCGAAATCGCCTGAAGGGCGCCCAGGTGGGCAGCCTCGCCCTTCAGCGCCTCCCACGGCCGGCGGGCCAGGACGCCTTCGCGGGGAGCGCCGAAGCAGTGCACCGTCAGCTCGACCAGGCCGGCCAGCTCGGCGGCCAGGTGTTCGGCGTAGACGCCGGCGCCGCCGTAGACGTCCGGCGGGAACTCCCGGGTGAGGAAGGCGGTTTTCAAGGCAGCTCTAATCCAGCTTCTGGCCCTTGCCGATAACCACTACGCCGTTCTTGGAGACGGTGAAGCGTCCGGCATCCTCCTGGGGGTCGCAGCCGATCCGGTACCCGGGGGGGACCACGACGTCCTTGTCGATGATCGCGTTGCGGATCACGGCGCCCTTGCCCACGTCCACCCGCTCCATGAGCACCGATCCGTCGACCCGGGCCCCGGTGTGCACGAACACCCGGGCCGACAGGATCGAGCGCCGCACC
>DATABX010000364.1:0-2602 GCA_036259335.1 Actinomycetota bacterium | reverse complement strand
AGGAACGCGATGTCCCGGCGCAGCGTGCCGTAGGTGGTGATCACCAGGTCGTACTGGTCGAAGTGGCTGCCCGGGATGTCCCGCGCACCGGTGTGGTTGAGGATCTTCAGCTCCGGGGTGAACCGCTGGGCCTCGTCCATCCAGTTGAAGACCAGCGACTTCGGCACCACCACCAGCGACGGCTTGCGCCGGCCCGGGTTCGACGTACGCTTCTGCAGCAACGCCAGTACCTGGATCGTCTTGCCGAGGCCCATGTCGTCGGCCAGGCAGCCGCCGAAACCCATCCGCGCCAGGAAGTCGAACCACCCGAGGCCGTCCCGCTGGTAGGGCCGCAGCGTTCCCTGGAAGCCGGGAGGCTCGGCCATCGGGCCGACGTCCCGGAAGTCGAGCAGACCCTGGCGGGCTTTGCGAAAGGTGTCGTCGAAGCTGACCTCGGGCCGGGTGGCCAGCAGCGCGTCGATCAACCCGACCTGGCTGCGCTGGAACCGCAGTCCGTCCCCTGCGACGGTTCCGAGCCCGGCGATCGCCCGGTACTGGGCCAGCCACTCCTCGGGCACCAGGCCCAGGCTGCCGTCGTCGAGCCGTACGTACTCCTCTCCCCGGCGGAGTGCCTCGAGCAGCTCGGGCAGTTCGGCCACCCGGCCGTCGAAGTCCATCTTTCCGGCGAGCTCGAACCAGTCCACCCCCGAGGTAACCCGCATCGTCGCCGCGCCACCGGAGCGGTACAGGCTGCCTTCCGCTTCCACCCGCCAGCCCTCCTGGGTCAACGCCCGCACGACCGCCGGCAGCTTGGTGGTGGTCAGACGCCAGTGAAGGTCGCCGGCCGGCCGCTTCAGCCCCAGATCCTCCAGCCGGGCGGCAGCGCTCTGCTCGGCCCGGGCGTCGCGCACCAGGACCCGCCGGGGCTCGGTGCGCAGGATCACCGGCGCCGGGTCGTCCTGGTCGAGAATCAGCCCCTCGTAGTCGAAGGCCAGGCCGGCCCGAAGTTGCGAGGAGCGGGACCACGGCTCGCCCGGGGTGATCTGCAGCCTGGGCCGCGGGCTGCCGGCCACCCGCCGGAAGTCGAGGTCCGGCGGCAGGTCGAGGAGCGGCTGACGGGGCAGCTTCAGCACCTCGGCCAAAAAGTCGTCGGCCCGCTTGCGGGGCACCCGCAGCCGGCCCTGCCGGCGGAGGGCGGCGATCCACTCCCCGTCCGCCGGGTCGGCAAGCCGGTACACCAGCCCATCGGAGCCGAACAGGAATCCGCCCGCCAGCAGCAGGTCGGAGTCTTTCGGGTCCACTGTCTCCTCGCCCCGCTGCAGGATCCCTTCAAACTCGTAGGCATCCTCGTCGGCCGGGCCGGCTCTGAGGCCCAGCTGCCATCCGGGTCCTTCGTCCAGCACCAGCGAAACCGGGTCGCGGTCCCCGGCGTTCTGCAGAAGCCCTCGGCCGGTGCGGCAGATGGCCGGGATGATCGAGCCGGTGACCGGCTCGGGCACCGCCAGGCGGGCCCCCGAGATCTTGCCGTACCCCGAGTAGTAGTTGCGCCAGGGATCGGCCGCTCCGAGGATCATCGACAGGATCTCCCGGTCCGAAGCCTCCGGCAGGTCGGCGATGGTCCGGGCGCTGATCGAGATCGGCTTGGGTTTGGTGGGGTTGCCGTCCCGCCGGGTGTCCCGGTAGAAGATGTCCATCACCAGCTGGCCGTCGAACCGGGTGGCCTCGGCGTTTATCCGGTAGTACAGGTGCCGGTGGGCCGGCCAGCCGCCGCTCCGGGCCGGCGACTGCTCGGCTGTCACCGCCCGCAGCAGCAGCTCCCAGGGTTCGGGGCGGAGCCGGACCGGCTTCGGCGGTGCTGAGCCGGTCAGGTAACCGGACGCCTGGGCCGACAAAAACGTCCCCCACAGGTGCTTGCAGAAACCGACCCCGCCCTCGAAGTAGGGGCAGTCGCAGTCGACGTCGACCCGGCCGGAGGCGTCGTCCAGGCTCAGGTTCACCGAGTAGAGCCGGCTGCCGACGACCCGGGCCCTCACCTCGGTCGCCGAACCGGCCTGGATGAAGACCGCCCCCTTACGATGGAGCTCCCGCCCGCGCTCCTGCAGCTGCACGGGGATTCGCCCTGCGACCAGGTCGGTAAGTTGCATTGCCCTCCAGGGGATCGGTGCGGCATGAGACGGACCACTCAGCCTAATCCCTCCACGCAATTCGAGATTGTTGTGATTGCTTGCGACAAACGTGCCGATAAGGAGGGATGGCCTTGGCTGGGCGATCCGCCAGAAGGGAGCACGAGCGGCGCAAGGTCCGCGACGCCGCCAAGCGGCGCGCGAAATGGCCCCTAAAGGTCTGTCTGGCCGTGGGACTTGCGTTTCTCCTCTACGTCGTCGTCGAGGCGATTGCGACCGCAATCTTTCAGGACTCGGGTGCCGGAAACGCCATCGGCCTGGCGGCTGGTGGGCTCTTAGGCCTTAGCCTTCTGGCCGACTGGTGGGGGCCCAAGCAGACCACGCAGTCGTGGCGAAAAGGGTCGGACGGCGAGATCCTCACCGAACGGCGTCTCCAACGCCTTCCCAAGCAGTTCGTCTGCCTCCACGACCGGCGCATGCCCGGCTCCCGGGCCAACATA
>DATABX010000363.1:0-5367 GCA_036259335.1 Actinomycetota bacterium | reverse complement strand
ACGGTGACGCCGACCGGGTGTTCCTGGTCGGCGTCACCGTCGAACGCCAGTCCGAGGTCGGCGCCGCTTTCGGCGATTGCCTTGATCAGGTCGGCCAGGTTCTCGGGCTGGATCGGGTCCGCCGGGTGGTTGGGGAAGGTGCCGTCCAGTTCGAAGTAGAGCGGGGTCAGCTCCACCGGCAGCCGCTCGAACACCGCCGGCACGATCAGGCCCCCCATACCGTTGGCGGTGTCGACCGCCACCTTCAACGGGCGCATGCGCGAGACGTCGACGACCTTGACGCAGTGCTCCACGAACCGGGCGAGCACGTCCTGCTCGGTCAGCTTGCCGGTGACCGGAGCTTCGGCCAGTCCCTCCTCGGCGAACTGGCGGATCTCGCGCAGGCCGGTCTCCTCCCCCACCGGGGCCGCCTTTTCCCGGCACATCTTGATGCCGTTGTACCTACCTGGGTTGTGCGACGCGGTCAGCATCGCTCCCGGCATATTCAGCTCACCGGAGGCGAAGTACATGGCGTCGGTCGATACCAGCCCGATGTCGACCACGTCGACCCCCTGCCGCAGGACGCCCTCCCGGAACGCGGCGGCCAGCGGCTCGGACGAGATCCTCATGTCCCGGCCGACCACCACACTTGCCGCCCGGGTGACGTGCGCGAACGCCCCCCCGATGCGCCGGACTACCTCTTCGTCGAGTTGATCGGGGTAGACGCCGCGAACGTCGTAAGCTTTGAAGATCGCGCTGAGATCCATGGGCAGCATCCTAAACGCTCATCGCCGGCGCGCCTCGGCCCTTAGTGTTGGCTTGAATTGATAGGCAGCGATTGTTCTATTCTTAACGGAATAGTTTTTTCTCCGCGTTCGTTGAACTACCGCAGGCACTAAGTCACAATGCCGAGACGCTCAGCGACAATGCTGCACCCAAAGGAATGACCACCTTGAAAAACGACGAACACCCGACCAACAAGACCAAGACCACCAAGGCACTGGCCTCCAAGCTGGCTTCCCTGGAAGCGGAAGCGCGCTGGCAGGACCGGGCGGCCTGCAAGGGCATGGACCCCACCATCTTCTTCGGCCCGGAGCACACCGAGGTCGTAAAGGAGAAGCGGGACCGGGAGGAGGCCGCCAAAGCCGTCTGCCGCACGTGCCCGGTGAATCAGGAGTGTCTGGAGCACGCCCTGGACTCCAAGGAGGCCTACGGCATCTGGGGAGGTCTGACGGAGCTCGAGCGCAAGGCGCTCCTGCGCCGCCGCGCCACCTCCAGCGTGGTGCTGGCCTCCGCTCCCCGCTCGATCAAGTAGCCGAGGCCCCTATCGGGGCGGCGCCTTCAGCTTCAGCTCGTCAACCGTCAGCTTCCGGCCGATGTATTTGGACTTGACGCGTCCGCCCTCGCGCCAGTAGGCGTACCAGTAGGGGCCGTGGGGACACCGGGAGCACCCGGGCTTGCCGCAGTTGACCGGCTCCAGGCGGTAGCTCACCTTCCCCGGCTTCGCGACTACTTCGTCGTCGGGGTCGGGGTCATCGTCCCCCTGCTGCACGAGCATTCCCTTGACCAGGATCTGCAGGCGTCGCAAGTCGTACTGGTCCAGGGCGCGCACCTGCCGGATCAACTCTCGATCTATCGCCAATCGGCCTCCGAAACTGGTCTTACCCGGGCCCGTTACCTAAGTGCGAAAATACTACAGGGCGTTGGGGCGCGCCGGGCGGAAGCGTAAAACCGGCCCCTCAAGGGCCGGTTTTTGGTTGTGAGGAAGTTTTAGGCGGTTGCGCGGGCGGGCTGGATCACGATCTCGATGGGCCCGGACACCGTCCGGACGTCTTCGATTTGCCAGCCCAGCGGGGGCCGGAACCGCTTCAGATGGTCCACGCACAGGTGGAAGTGGTCGGGCTCGGACTCGAATTGCAGGTCCTCGAGCGTCACCCGCCTAGCCATGTAGTTGCAGTTCAGGGTTGCGGTTGCCGCCGACTTGCAGGCGTTACGGCTGCAAGCCTGGAATGGTTCTGTTGCCTGTGGCTCGTCCATGCCGGGGATTATGAATTACACATCTGTCATTTGCAAGGATACGCCGGCCCGACGGATCTTAGGTGCCGGAGGGCGTTACCCAAGAAAGAATTTGTAGTTCCCGGGCGGACCCGGGCCCGCCGAAGCAAGCTTCCCGGCTAGGGACCGACCCGCCCTGAAACCGCCGCTCCAGGCACAAAAAAGCGCCCGGAGGATTCCCGGGCGCAATCATTCGTCGGTACAAAAAAGTGTTCCGCAGTAGCTTTCGGGTCGCCCCTACTCACTTCTGCGGAACTCGACAATTTTAACACGGCGCGGTTCGCGGAGGCAAGAAAAACTTTTTAGCTAGGCCGTCGGCACTACCGAGAACACGGCCGCCGCCTCCTGGAGGTACCGGTTCGACGAGACTCCGACCTTTACCTGGTGGAGTCCCGCGGAAAGGGCTCCGGTGTCGATCTGCAGGTTGAAGGCCCTTGTCTGGTTCGGCGCCGCGGGCATCTTTGCGACGTCGAGTGTGACCGGGACGCCCGAGGCATCCAGCACGGTCAGCACGACGTCGTCCCGGAACCCGCCGTGGAACGAGATCCAGCACTTCATCGCCGCCTCCTCGCCCTTCACGAACGAGGCCCCCAGCGACTCGCACCGGACCAGGAACGGCGGAGGGACGTTCACCCGGACGTCGGCGGTCTTCATGGCGGCGCCGGTTTCGCCGCCGGTGGCCGCCACTGCCGCCAGGACCAGGCCCACCGGCGAGGACTCGGGCGCGGTAACCGTCAGGCGGGTGGTCATCGCGCTGCGATTGGCAACCGCGACCACCGGGTTGGGACTCAACGAGCAGCTCATCCCGGCGACCCGGCAGGACAGGTCGATTTCGCCGGTGAAGCCGTTGAGCAGAGGGATGTTGCACTCCACCGTGGCGCTTCCGCCTGGAACGACGTCGAGATCCGGCCAGCATTGGATGCCGAAGCCGGCATCCAGGTTCGCCGGCGCTGCGTTGGAGGGTGCTTGCCGCGACGGGGTGCGCACCGCCGCCACGTTGGCGCCGGGCGAGGGTGCCGGCGGCGAACCGGACGACTCCGGGTTCAGGGAGCCGGCGGGCGAAGGGGCGGCTTGGTCGATCGGGGCGGCGGAACCGGAGCCGGACACGGTTTCGGAGAGCTCGGTGATGCCGCCGCCGTCCTCCACCTGGGTGGAGGGCGCCGTGGCCGACAGAATCGCCACCGGCACACCGGCCAACAGCAGCAGCCCGGCCAGCGCGGCCCAGTAGGTCAGGACCTTCCGGCCGCGGCCCGCGGCGCGGCGCACAACCGGCAGCTTGCCAAACTCCACGCGTCCAACCCCTTCCCAACCAGGTGGGTAGTTATCGGCACGTTAGGAGTCCGGCTTCAGGACTTTATTGAATTGAGCGTGCGGGCCTCAGTCGGTGAACGGAGTTCCGCAGCGACAGCGCTCGGCGTAGGCGAACGCCTCGAAGCCGCATTTCGGGCAGGTCCGGGAGGCAACCTTGCTGGTGAATCCGGGGAGGTAGGGCGACGTGGGCCAGCGGCCCTGCCGCTGCCGGGGGCTCCCGATGGGGGTCACCTTGACCGAGTCCACCTCGGAGGAGTCGAGCGAGGTGTCGGTTCGGTTCTCCGGCTGGTTCTGTTCTGGAATGGTTAGCCTCCGTTTCGTCGCCAACCGGCAACAGTTCGACAATGGTCGCGCACTGCTAAGCGTACTTCAATCCCGGACGGCATCTCATGCCGAAGCCGTGCCGCGGGCTTGGCTCCATAATGTAGAGGTGAGGAGCCCCGTCCGTCTGGTAGTCCTGTCCCTGGCCCTGTGCTTGTTCGCCGCAGCCTGCTCTCCCCCGGCCGGCCTGCGGCGCATGGTAGGCCAGGATCCTGCTGCAACCGGCGGCGGCACCGGCACCACCGAGGTCCCCGCCGAAGCCTTCCCGCCTCCCGACCCACCGGACGAGCCAGCGGACGCCCGTATCGGTGCGGTGGTGCTCACCAACGAGTCGTCGTGGGGACTGTTTTTGAGGCGCGGCGTGGAGACCGGCGGCTCGCTGGTGCTCGAGGTCCTCCCCGACAGCCCCGCCCAGGCCATCGGCCTGAGAGCCGGCGACGTGATCACCTGGCTCGACGGCCAGGACATCCACAACCACGAGCAGCTGCTGGTGATCTTCAGGGAGAGCCAGACCAACCAGCACGTGTTACGGGTCACCCGGGAGGACGGCACCACCGAGCAGATCGAGGCGGAGCTGGTGCCCTCCAACAACTTCTCGATGCTCTCCTACCTGGAGAACAAGCTCGCCACCTCGCCCGACCCCGTGACCCGGTACCTGCTGGCCGAGAACCTGCCGGACGACGACCGAGCGATCGAGTTGATTCGCGGCGTGCTCGCCGAGCACCCGAACTTCGCGGAAGGCCACGCCCTGCTGGCCCGCAGGCTGATCGACCGCTCCCAGCGCAACGCCGCCGGGGGAACCGTCGCCGACACGTCACCCGACCTGCTCGACGCCACCACGGCCATCGACACCGCGGTGGAGCTGGACCCCGAATCGCCGAGCCTTTACCGGGCCCGCTCCCAGATCCTGCTCACCCTGGGCGACCCGGCGAAGGCCGAGATCGACGCCCAGAGGGCCCTGGACCTGGACGAGTCGTCGGCGGAGACCCACTTTTTGCTCGGCACCTCCCAGCTGCTGGTCGGCCGGCAGGACGAGGCGATCGAGCCGTTGCACCGGGCGGTGCGCCTGGACCCGTTCGTCTTAGACTACTACATCAACCTGGCGCTGTGCTACCGGTCGCTGAACCGGGAGCCGGATGCACAGACCACCATCGAGGCGGCCCGGCCCCTGGCCAGCGACCCGACCCTGAGCCAGCGCCTGGACGACCTGCTCAACAGCGAAGCGACGACGCAGTAGCGGCCGGCCGCACGCAGTCCCTCCCGACCGAGTAGCGGCTAGCTCACAGATCCTGATCGGGTCCGATTGCGCCCGGGGCGGCGGGAGGATTGACCGCCGGAGGATCGGACGGCACCACCGGCGCCGCCGGAGGTGCGGGCGGGTCGGCGGGAGCCGCAGGCGCTGCCGGCGGAGCCACCGGGGCGGCCGGAGCGGCGGGCGGAGCCGGGGGGTCGCCCTGGAAGGCGGCGCCGTCGCTCTCCACCAGATCCTCGATGGTCGGCGCCTTCGGCTTGCTCGGCATGAGCCTGACCGGACCGGCGGACTGGATGATCACCGGCGTGCCGACGTCGACCTTGTCGAACAGCTCCTCGACGTCGGCCATCCGCATGCGGACGCAGCCGTGCGAGGCGTTGTAGCCCAAGGAAGCCTCGGTCATCGTCCCGTGGATCCGGATCCCGGGGCTGTTCAGGTTCATCGCCCGG
>DATABX010000362.1:0-2110 GCA_036259335.1 Actinomycetota bacterium | reverse complement strand
GGTGGAGGCCGGCGAGATCCGGGTGGTGCGCAACGGTGCGGACTTCACCGTGGCCTACTACGAGAACCAGCTTCCGGTGTCGCCGCCCTCCCTGGAGACCCTGCTGGCCTCGGCAGCCCGGCACTGCAACAACCAGGAGCTGGAGTCACTGGCTGCCGCATTCGGGCGCCTGCCCAAGTCCACCGAGTCGGATGAGGAGCTGGTCCACGAGAGGCTTCGGGACAAGGAGGTGCTGAAGGACCGCCTGCTCAGCCTGATGGAGGACGACCACGAGGTCGCCGACGCCATAGACACCTCTTTGGAGGTCCTGAACGGCAACCCGGACGGCCTGGACGAGCTGCTTCAGCGCCAGAACTACCGGCTTGCCTACTGGCGGACCGCGGTGCAGGACCTGGACTACCGCAGGTTCTTCGACGTTGACACGCTGGTCGGTGTGCGCAACGAGGACCCCGAGGTCTTTGCCGACAGCCACCGGCTGATCCTGAGCTGGGTGGAGGCCGGAGAGGTAAACGGGCTCCGTATCGACCACCCGGACGGCCTTCGAGACCCGGAGGGTTACCTTCAGCGCCTCTCCGAGAACGCCCCGGCCGCCTGGATCGTAGTCGAGAAAATCCTGGAGCCGGGGGAGCGGCTACCCGAAACCTGGCCCGTCGCAGGGACCACCGGTTACGACTTCCTGAACCGGCTGACCGGTCTTCTGGTCGACGGCGCCAACGAGCCGGTGGTAACCGCCCTCTACACCGAGCTCACCGAAGAGCCGGGAAACTGGGAGGAGGTGGTCCTGGAGCGAAAACACCAGGTGTTGCGGGAGGTCCTGACCGCGGACCTCAACCGGCTGACCGGGCTGTTCGTCGACATCTGTGAGCGGCACCGCCGCTACCGGGACTACACCAGGTACGAGCTCAGCCAGGCGCTGCGGGAGGTTCTGGCCTCGTTCCCGGTCTACCGCACCTACATCCGGCCCGGCGACCCGGCCAGCTGGCAGGACCTCCGGCACGTGGTGCAGTCGATAGAGGCCGCGAGGAACCGGCGCACCGACCTGGACCCCGAGGTGTTCGGCTTTCTCGAGAGTTTGCTGCTCCTGCAGGTTCCCGTCCCGGACTCCGATGCGGCAGTGGCCCCCGAGATCGAGCTGGTGATGCGGTTCCAGCAGCTCTCGGGGCCCGTTATGGCGAAAGGCGTGGAGGACACCTCCTTCTACAACTACAACCGATTCGTCGCTCTCAATGAGGTGGGCGGGGACCCCGGGCACTTCGGCCTGCCGGTCGACGAGTTCCACGAAGCCTGCCGGGTGGCCCAGGAGTGCTACCCGACCAGCATGCTGGACACCTCCACCCACGACACGAAACGTTCCGAGGACGTCCGGGCCCGGCTGGCGCTCCTTTCCGAGATTCCCGAAGAATGGGCGGTTGCGGTTCGCAAGTGGATGAGGCACAACGACGAGTACCGGGGCGGGCTGGTCGACCGCAACATCGAGTATCTGCTGTACCAGGTGCTGGTGGGGGCCTGGCCGCTCACGAAAGAGCGGGCGGTGGCGTACATCCAGAAGGCCTCCAAGGAGGCAAAGACGCATACCTCCTGGCTGGCGCCCAACGCTGCCTACGACGAGGCGCTCGTCGGCTTCGTAGAAGCGATATTCGAAGACGCACAGTTCCAGCAGATGCTGGAGGCGTTCGTGGCCCCGCTTCTTGCACCCGGCAGGGTCAACTCGCTAACGCAGACGCTGCTGAAGCTCACCTGCCCGGGCGTCCCCGACATCTACCAGGGGACCGAGCTGGAGGACCTGAGCCTGGTCGACCCGGACAACCGGCGGCCCGTCGACTACCGGCAGCGGATCGGCCTGATGCGCGAGCTGGACGGCCTCAAGGTGGACGACATCCTGGCCCGCGCCGATGAGGGACTGCCGAAACTGTTCCTGATCCGTAGAGCTCTCAAGCTGCGCCGTCAGCTGCCCGAGGCGTTCGGCGCGGAAGCAAGCTACGAGCCGCTGGCCGTGTCCGGGGACAAGGCGGCCAATGTGGTGGCATTCACCCGTTGGGGGGTGGCGGCGACGGTGGTCCCCCGGCTGGTTCTCGGCATCGAGGATGGCTGGGGTGACACGACAGTTGAG
>DATABX010000361.1:0-7000 GCA_036259335.1 Actinomycetota bacterium | reverse complement strand
GGCCCGACCTCTGCGTCGGGGGTCTTGCCGATGAAGGCGCTGCCCACCCGCTTCAGGGTGACGCCCGAATCCCCGCCCGCCGCCAGGTCCTGCGACCGCACTGCGAAGCCGTCCATGGCCGACGAGGCAAACGTGGGGATGTCGTAGGCCGCCTGGACGTCTTCGACCAGGACGCACCCCCAGGCGTCCAGCAGCGGGACGGTTACCGGCTCCAGCGGATTGACCGCGTCCAGGATGTCCTTGCGGACCTCCGCCACCGTCCTCATCTGGTAGGCCAAGTCAGCTCCCGGCTGCTTCCCGGGCCGGCAGGCCCTCGGCGTCTCCTGGGGGCGCAGCCTCCTCGAGACCCACCCACCGGTGGGCCTCCCCCCGGCCCTCCTTCTTCCAGATCGGGCAGCGGACCTTCACCTCGTCGATCCCGTACCGCGCGGCCTCGAAAGCCTCGCCGCGATGGGCCGAAGAGCAGGCGACGACCACAGTGTGGTCGCCGACCTTCAGGTTGCCGAGCCCGTGCAGGATCGCCACCCCCGACAGCGGCCACTTCTGGGCGGCCTCCTCGGCCACCTGCCGCAGCACGGCCTCGGCCATCTCCCGGTAGGCCGAGTACTCCAGGCGGTCCACCTCGCCCCACTCCTCGGCGTGGTTGCGGACGGTTCCCGCGAACACCACGATGCCGCCGGCATCCGGCGAGCCGACCGCGTCCATCGCCTCCTGGATCGAGATGCCACCCTCGCGCAGGCCGGTGAGGATGTTCGCCCCCCCGGCCACCGGCGGCAGCAGAGCCACCTCGTCGTCGTCGTCGAGGATGTGGTCACCGGAGGCGATCTCCTTGTTCACCGCGGTGCGGATCTGGCCGGACAACCGGCCGACGTCCGGATAGCGGTCGTAGAGCAGCGCCATCAGGTCGGCGGTCGACGAGTTCTCGGGGATCTCAAGGACCTCCTCGGCCCGCCCCCGCTCCGCGAGACCGCCGAACATGCGCACCCTAACCTTCATCGTTTGCTCCTTTTGTTTCCGCCCTCTGGCCGGCGCCGGCGCCGGCAAGCGCCCGGTCGGGGCTCTCCACTGCCCGAGCGCCCGTCTCGAACTTGGGGTCCAGCCACTCGCCGCCCCGGCCGGTCCGGTGCCGCATCAGGCCGGCCAGGATGGAAAGCGCGATCTCGGGCGGCGTCTTCGCGCCCAGGTTCAGTCCGACCGGCGACTGGATCCGGGCGATCTGCTCTGGATCGAGCCCCCGCTCGGCGAGCTTGGCGAGGTGGCCGCCGGTGTGCCGAGCGCTGCCGATGATGCCCACGAAACGGGGGTGGAGCGGGAGCAGGGCCGCGATCTGATCGGCAACCGATGGCGACTCGTGATCGGTGTGGACGACGTCCATCTGGCCGGCCGGCTCCATGCCGTCCGCCGAGGTCTGAACCCGGGTCGCCGCCTCCCGGTGCTCGGCCGTGACCCAGTCCGGGCGGTCCTCCACCAGGATCGGCTCGTAGCCCAGGTCGCGGCCCCAGCGCAGCAGCCACAGAGCCACCGGCGTCGCTCCGACCACCACCAGGCGGGGCCGCCTGGTGTAGGGCTCCAGGTACACGTCGATGGTGCCCAGGTCGTGCTGCAAAGTCCGTACCGTCGACCTGCCGCCGGCGATCACCTTCGCGGCTTCGTTGGCGATCGCGGTGTCGAAGTCCGAACAACCGAGCGTACCGGCCAGTGGCCCTCCCGGGCCGAGCAGCATCTTCTGCCCGAGCGAACACGGCGGTGCGCCGTCGCGGCGGATCGCGGTGGCCAGAAGGCTGTCCTCGCCCTGCTCTATCCGGCGGGCGAGGGTGCTGGTGACCTCCCACGCCGGGTCGGCCTGCGCCGCAGTGGACGGCGCGGCCGAAGCCGGCTCTGCAGCGTCGTGGCCGCGGGGGTTGCGGTCATGGTCGTGACCGCTCGAGGAGTGGTCGTGGTGGGCGTGGCCGCCGGCTTTGTCGCTCTCCCCCGGTCGGTCCTTGGGCTGCGGAGGTCCGTCGGTGTGCTGGGTGTTTCCGGTGATCAGGTCAAGGGCGTGGCCGAAGAGCGGAAGCACCACCTGCAGGCCCTCCAGACAGGCTTTCGGGCTGCCGGGAAAGTTCACGATCAGCGACTCACCCCGTACGCCGCTGATTCCCCGGGAGAGGATGGCCATCGGGGTCTTGGAGCGGCCGTCGGCCCGCATGGCCTCGGCAAAGCCCGGAGCCTCCCGCTCGATCACCGCCCGGGTTGCCTCAGGGGTGACGTCCCGGGGACCGAGTCCCGTGCCGCCGGTGGTCACTACGAGATCGTGGTTGGCGGCGAGGGACACTAGCGCCGGCTCGATGTCTCTGCGGTCGTCCTGGACCACCTGTCGCTCGGCCACTTCGAAACCGGCTCCGGCCAAGGCTTCGGCCAGCACCCTCCCCGAGTCGTCGGTACGGGTTCCGTGGAAGACTCCGTCGCTGATCGTGAGAACGGCGGCCCGCCGGCTGCCCGCCACTACTCAACTCTCCGCGGACCGGGGGTGCGAACAAGGCTGAGAGCCTGAATTGGAATGCACCGCCTCCCTTGTTAACAAAGCTGCAAAAGAGCCTAGAATTGCCTGGCTTGCCCGGGGATGAACTAGCCCCTCGATGAGTCTAAGATTAACTTGGAGTTATTCGCTTCGCATGGTTCGCCAAAGGGTCTCAATGCGCATGTTGCCCCTTTGAAGGTTGCCGTATCCCAGGTGTTGAACAGGCGTTAGGAGGGCTGCATGATCAGATTGGGTAGTCTGGCAGGGTACTCGTTCGAGGGACCGCTTCTGTTGGGCGGCTGGAACCCTCCCAAGAAGCCTGGCGTCTACGCCATCATGTACAAGGCCGACCCGGTGAGGAAGCCGGAGAACTACTCGGTTATCTACGTGGGTTACGCCCTGGACCTGTCGAAGGCCGGCCTCCCCAAGCGGCACCCGGCAGCCGGCTGCTGGGCCGACCGTGCGGGCTCTCCCTGGAAGCTTCACGTCGCCTTTTTCCACGTCCCCGATTCGCAGTCCCTCGAGGGCACCCTCAAGCAAATTCAGATAGAACTCATCGCCAAGTACAATCCCGCTTGTAATGACGACAAATACGACAACCAGTGGGACGACACCTGGTTGGGCGATTACACGTCGAGCCTGACCGGTCCGCTTGCACCGAGAGGAGCGCACGAGGAACCGATTTAACCGGAGTGCTAGTCTGTTTCCCGGTCTTATTCTGTTCAGCAGTATCGACAAGGCCTAAAAAGCTTTGAAAGGAGTTGGAATGGCCGACGATGATTTCCAAGCCAGTCCCGGTAGCCCCCGGATCTACGAGTTGATCCAGGACGCACCCGGCAAGAACAACCAGCACCGCCCCGGCGGGGACAACTCGGTGTGGGCCTGGCCCGAGGTTACCGATTTCCTCAAGATCGCCGGCCAGCCGGTTCCCGGCCCGTGGCCTCCCCACCAGGAGCGCCGTCCGGACCCCGAAGTCGGATCCGCCGAGCCGCAGGCTGTTGCCGAGCCGGCACAGGAGGAGCGGGACATCGCCCGCAAGCGCGGCGACGACCCGAACGCTCCGCTGTCGTACCGTCGTGGCGGCGGAACCGGCACGTCGGCTCCCGAGCAGCGTCCCGGCGAGACCCCGCAGCAGGCAGCGGACAGGCTCGGATACCGTGACCTGGACGCCTTCGAGAAGGCACGCACCACCGGTGTCGTCTGGAAGGGTGGCTCGCTCAAGGACCTTAACGTCGGCGAGTAAGCACCTCAACGCTTAGCTAAAGATCCCGGCGCTTTCGGCGCCGGGATCTTTGTTTTTGGAGGGCTTCGTGAGCGCGGCCGAACGCTGGAGAAGTGACCTGGAAGCCTGGGCCATCCCCGACGAGATTCTTCGGGCTGCCCCCGAGAGCCCGTGGGGGTTTCCCACCAAGCTGTTTGCCGACCGCACCGCGTCGGCCCTGCGCCGTGGACCGTCCACCGCCAACCTGCGGGCTCTCGAAGCCTTGCCCGAGCGGGGTTCGGTGCTCGACGTCGGGGTCGGGGGCGGCGCCGGCTGCCTGCCTCTGGCCGGCAAGGCGGGCCTCCTAACCGGCGTCGACTCCTCCGAGGGCATGCTGAAGTCGTTCGCCGAGGCAGCCGCACGGGCCGGCGTGAAGTCGGAAACGATCCTCGGCTCCTGGCCCGAGGTCGCTCCGCAGGCGGGCCTCGCCGATGTGGTGATCTGCCACCACGTGCTGTACAACGTTGCCGACCTCGGACCGTTCGTCGCCGCGCTCTCCGGCAAGGCGGTCTCCCGGGTGGTCGTCGAGATCACACCGGAGCACCCGCTCGCCTGGATGAGCGACCTGTGGATGCGGTTTCACCGGCTCCCCCGGCCCAAGGGACCGACCTACCGGGACGCGGTTGCGGTGGTCGCCGAGCTCGGGTTCGGGGTTCGCTACGAGCTGACCACCGGAACGCCGGTGATGAGCGGCTTCGAGAGCCGGCAGGACGCCATCGCACTGGTACGCAAGCGGCTGTGCTTGAGGCCCGAGCAGGACCGGGAGCTCGCCGAGGCGCTCGGCGATCGGCTTCGCGAGCACAACGGTCTGTGGTCCGCCTCGCCGCCCCAGCACGAGATTGCAACCCTGTGGTGGCCGCCCGAGCCGGAGCGCGAGTAGGGGCCGTCTTCCCAGTTGACGGCCCCTACATTTCGCGGGTCGGAAATCACCTTGCGGTGAAGACCCTGGTCTCTCAACTAGTCGGAGGAGAGAGGGCTACAGTCTAGATAAATGTGACGACATTATCAACTTGTAAAGCGCGTTTGCGTCTAACCCACGGGCTCGGCAACCGGCTTGGCGTGGATCCGCCCGCCGGCGTGCTTGAGGGAGCCGCCGGGACGCCCGTACTTGTTGGCTATGATCTGCGCCGCAACCGCCACGGCGACCTCCTCCGGGTGCGAAGCGCCGATGTCCAGGCCGAGTGGCGCCATGATCCGGTCCAGCTCCTTCTCGGTCACCCCGACCTCCAGCAGGTTCGCCACCCGCTTCTGGTGGGTGCGCCGGCTGCCCATCGCTCCGATGTACCCCGCTTTGGTCTTGAGGGCCACCTGGAGAAGCGGGATGTCGAACTTGGGGTCGTGGGTGAGGATGCAGATGGCGGTCCGCCGGTCGACCTTGGCGGTTTCGAGGAACTCGTTGGGCCACTGCACGACGATTTCGTCCGCCTCCGGAAACCGCTCTTTGGTGGCAAACACCTTACGCGCATCGCATACCGTGACCCGGTAGCCGAGGAACTTGCCGATGCGGACGACCGCCGACGCCAGGTTGACCGCACCGAACACGTACATCAGCGGCGGCGGCGCGAAGGATTGGATGAACAGCTCGACCTCGTCGCCCTCCTCACCGTTCGGCCCGTAGTTCACCGTGGAGATGGCTCCGTGCTGCAGCATGTCCAGCGCCTTCTCGGTTGCCGCCCGGTCCAGGTCGGGGTTGCCGAGGGATCCGAGGACCGTCTCGTCGGAAGCCAGCACCTTGGACCCCGGGTTGGGTCCCTGCACCTCGGTGATCAGGGCGACGGCGTCCTTCTCGGTGATTGCCGATTTGAGGGCGTCGTAGATCTCGCCCATCAGTAGTCGAGGCGCTCTACGAACAGGTGGACGGTGCCCCCGCACGTCAGGCCGACGGCGCAGGCCTCCTCGTCGGTGATGCCGTGCGTGACCCGCTGCGGGACCCCTGAATCGATGACCTCCATGGCCTTCTCGATGACCGCCGGCTCGACGCACCCGCCCGAGACCGAGCCCGCAACCTCCATCTTGTCGGACACCGCGAGAACAGCGCCGGGATCGCGGGGAGCGGATCGCTCGGTTGCTATCAACGTCGCCACCGCTACCTTCTTACCGTCGGAGAGCCACTGGTCCACCGTGTCCAAGACTTCGTACATATGTCGCCTCCCGGCCCGTGCCGGCCTCAGATCGAAGGGCCTGAAGCCGGGTGCCTCCCAAAACTGTCCTTACAACCCCTAACGCCCCCGAGCGGAAAAACATTTCATCCGGGCCGATTGGGTCGGCTAATTCCCCAATGTTAGTAGGCTCTAGGAAATAGGGCTTCGGCGTTCGAAACACCGGCGCCGGATCCGCCATAGCTCGAATTGACTTGGCAGGTGGCCTTAGATACATTTATCGGCGGTCCATCTCATGGATGCAGCACTGCAGGAGGGGGAGTTGGCGCCCGAAGCGTGAGCTACAAGCGATCGCCGCCAACTCTAGATTAGTCGGCCCTCCCAAAACATCCCCCCTTTGGTTTCGGTTTCCCTCTTTTTGTTGTGCGGTTCCGGTAGGTCGAAGAAGTTCGAGAAGTCCTAGCTAGGAGGAAGTATGTATCCCCCACCGTTCGAGTACGTAGCGCCCGATACCATCGAGGAAGCCCTGGCGATCGTTGCCCAGTACGGCGACGAGTGCAAGGTACTCTCCGGCGGAATGAGCCTCATTCCTCTCATGAAGCTCCGGTTCGCAAGCCCGGCCGTCATCGTCGACATCAACCGGATCAAGGGTCTCGACTACATCAACGAGGACGGCGGCGGCCTCCGTGTCGGCGCACTTACCCGTTACCGCACGCTGGTCCGTTCGGATGTCCTGAAGGCTCGCTACATGTGCGCCGCAGACGCCGCCCCCCAGGTGGCCGACCCGATCGTCCGTAACCGCGGCACCCTCGTCGGCTCGCTGTGCCACGCCGACCCGCAGGGCGACTGGGGCGCAGTCATGCTCGCCATGAACGGCTCGATCGTCGCACGCAGCCAGTCCGGCACCCGTGAGATCCCGGTCGACCAGTTCATCGTCGGCCCGTTCCAGAACAGCCTGAACCCGGGCGAGATCGGCGTCGAGGCCCGCATTCCGAGCCAGGGCGAGCGGTCGTTCGGCAAGTACATGAAGCTCGAGCGCAAGGTCGGCGACTTCGCCACCGCCGGCGTCGCAGTCTCCATCGGCTGGTCCGGCGGCTCGATCAGCCACGCCGGCATCGCCCTCACCGGCGTCGCCGCAGC
>DATABX010000360.1:0-7795 GCA_036259335.1 Actinomycetota bacterium | reverse complement strand
GACGAAGTTCATCAGGGCCCGGGCGTTCACCGTCCAGTAGAACTCAGTGTACAAACCAACCGGCAGTACCAAGCGCGCCACCTCCCGGGCCACGCCGATCTCCAGCAGGCTCTGGTAGGTGTCCCAGGTCTGGCGGTACTGGGTGTCCATGATCTGGCGCACTTTCGCCGCGATCTCCTCGTCCATCGGCACGAAGGTGTAGGCGCCGGGCTTCCCGGTCTGGGTCCTTACCTGCTCCGGCTCGGGTACGTAAAAGGAGTCGATCGCCTGGGAGTAGCGCAGGCTGTGCTCGTTGAAGCTGCTCCAGCGGTGGCGCATCCACTCCCGGGCCACCGCGATCGGGCACTTTATGTGGAAGCGGAACAGGTTGTGCTCGAAGGGCGAGGCGTGCTTCTCCCGCATCAAAAACCGGATCAGCTTTTCGTCCCGGTCGTCCATCTGGTCTTTGATTTGCAGGAACGAGACCCGGGCGCCGTTAACCACCGACAGATCGGTCGCCTCCGCCGCATCGAGCCGGACGAAACCGTGATCGAGTACGTCGATCTTGTCCCCTACACTTGGCACATCTGTCTCCTTGAATGAATTGTTGTTGCTTGTGTTAACAAGACAGAACAAACTAAGGATGCTTTGAAAGCGAAACGGTTCCTAATCCTACTTGGGGTTCTGACGGTACTCGCGGTCGCGACCAACGTGACCGCGCTGCTGCTGCCCCGCGGGGCCGAAGCTCCGGCGTCCGAGTCCTCCCCGGCGGTGATCGCCCCTCCGGCGGCAGTGGCCGCCGCTCCGCTCGAGGTACTGGACGACCTGCCACCCCGGCGGGAAGCGCCGGTCACGCCGTCACCGAAGCCGTCGCCGAGCCCGGTGGCGGACGACGGCACGCTGAAGGTCGGATCGAAAGGCCCGGAGGCGCTGGCCCTGGAGCAGCGGCTGGCCGATCTCAAATATCTGGTCGGCAAGGTCGACGGGACCTTTGACGCCAACACCCGCCACGGGGTCATCGCCTTCCAGAAGGTCGAGGGCCTGAACCGCAGCGGCACCGGCGACGCCGCCACGATGGCCCGGCTGGCCACCGCCGCGACGCCGGCCCCCAAGTACTCGAATCCGGCCAACCACCTGGAGGTCGACATTCCGAGGCAGACCGTCTACGTCGTCCGGGGCGGGGCGGTCAGTGCGATCCTTCCCACCTCAACCGGGTCCAACAAGAACTTCACCAACGGCGGCTGGACCCGGCGGGCGGTTACGCCGAACGGCCGGTTCACCGTGAGCCGCAAGATCAACGGCATGCGGATCTCGCCGCTCGGGGAGCTGTACAAGCCTTCCTACTTCAACGGAGGCATCGCCTTCCACGGCAACGGCGCGGTTCCCACCTACCCGGCTTCGCACGGATGCGTGCGCCTGCCGATGGGCTTCGCCGACTGGTTCTTCAACGAGGCGGCCCCCATCGGGCAGGTGGTGTTCGTCCACGGCGGCCCGAACGGCGCCAACCCGCAGCCCACCATCGAGGACGCTCCGGCGCCGGCCAACATCGTGCCGACCGAGGAGCCGGTGGCACCCCCTGCCCCGGCGCCGCCCCCGCCGTCCGCTCCGCCCGCCCCGGCTCCCGTACCGACGGTCGGCGACTCGCCCAGCCCGGAACCGACGGAGACGCCGGACGATGACGACGACTCGGTGTTCGACCAGGACGGCAACAGTGCAGTGGACCTGCTGTCCGACTAATCGTTCCGCAATCCGGCTTCGGTCTTTGTATCAACCTAATGAGACCACAAGCAGACACTGAAGCCCGTAGCGACATCCGGGTAAGAGAGCGATTCTGATGCTGGACCCAGCCGAGATAGTCGTTCTCTTTCTGCTCATCGCGGGCGTGCTTGCGTGGAGCATCGTCAATGCGTCGGCCGCATCCGAGGACGCCGAGGGGTGGGCGAAGCGCCATGGCGTGACCCTCACGGATTCGACCAGGCCGATGGTCGCCGGATACCTGGTCCGCAGCCGCAAGCACCGGCTGAAGGGTGCCCTGATCGGGCTGGTGGTTCCGTTCGGGATCGGAGTTCCGGGGGTGGAGATGGCGACCGGGTACCTGCTGGGGACGTTGCTGGCCGAGTTCACCCACCAGGGTCCGGCGGCCGAGGGCACCCGGGCCGCATCGCTGACCCCCCGGACCCTCTACGACTACATCCCCTCCTACGTGCCTCGCCTGCTCCGCGGCATCGCGGCAGTCGCCGGGGCGCTTCTGCTGCCCCTTTACCTGTGGGGGCCGAAGGTCCAGGGCCTGACCACCCACGAGGTCGGCGTCGTCGTCGGGGGCATTGCAGCCGTGGTGCTGCCGCTGGTCATCAAGAATCTGCTGGACCGAATGGTGGCCCGGCCGCAGCCGGCGGTGTCCGAGGAGCTGGTCGCCGCCGACGACGCGATGCGGGCGTCGTCGATGCACGCGGTCTCCGGAGCCGGGCTGTCGGGAAGCCTGCTGCTGTTGGGCACTTTCACCTTCACCGTCGGCGTGACCAGCGCACTGGGGCTCGTCCAGTGGCTCTTCCCGGCGGCCGGCGCCGCTTTGTGGGTCAGCGCCCTCGCGGTCTGGCTGAAACTGGGGATCCGGCCGAAGTGGAAGGTACGGCGGAGGCCGAGACCGGCCAGGGTTCGGCCCTGATCCGCAAGAGCCGGCCGTCAGGCTTGGCCTGACTGCGCCCTTAGTCCTCCAGGAACCGGTGCATGTTGCCGACGAGCGGCACCAGCCTGCCCTGCAGCGAGGTCAGCATCTGCCGCAGGTGCACCAGGTCGTGGACCGCCCAGTAGTGGATCAGCTCGCCCGCCTTGATGGTTCCCGCCTGGTCGTGCTCGCCCTCCCGGTCGAAGTCGGCCGGGTCGATGTCCCGAAGCCAGGCGGTGCTCTCGGCCCGCAGAGACTCCAGCTCCGACAACAGATCCTCCAGGCTGCGGCCGGCGTAGCCGCCCTCCTGCAGGCGGGCCGGCGGGTCGATGGACCGGATGAACGGCCGGTCCTCGTTCAGGATGCGGGCGATGCGCCCCCGGAAGGCGATCCCCTCGACGTCGATCAGGTGCTCCAGCACCTGGCGGGCTCCCCACTCCTCCGCCGCCGAGCCGGACAGCGTCGACTCGGACATCCCGTCCAGGAACCCGCGGAGAACCGCCGGGGTCTGTGCGATGACCGATAGAGCCTCGGCAACGGATTGCGGACCCGAGCCGGCGGTCGGAGCCGGTTCAGTCAAAGCTGCGGCACTTAGTGCCCGGGAGGGCCCGGGATCGGCGGCGCTGACGACGGAGGCAGCTGCGGAGGACCGACCGGGCGGCCCTCGCTTGCGGCGATCTGATCGTTGATCTCCTGCATCACCGTGGCCAGCTGGTCGCCAACCAGCTCGTCTTTTGCCAGCAGCTCGTCCCGGATGCGCTCGACTGCGAAGCGGCGCTTCTCGAGGATCTCGCGCACGTCCTCCTTGCACCGCAGCAGCAGCTCGTTGACCTCCTTGCGGATGTCGGGGTCCCGCATCATGGCTTCGGTGCTGTTGCTCAGCTGCGTCGGGTACAGGATGTCGTAGGAGAACAGCCGGTTGCCCATGCCCCAGGTGCCGACGTAGTTGAGGGCCCAGGAGGTGACGTGCCTCAGGTCGCTGCTGGTACCGGAGGTGGAGGTGTTGAACCACATCTCCTCGGCCACCAGGCCGGCCAGCGACACCCGGATGTGGTTGAGGACGTCCTCCTTGGTGTAGCCGAACCGTTCGTCCAGGTCGACCGAGTACACCATGCCCAGGGCGGACTCCCGCTTGATGATCGTGATGATCTGGATCGACAGCTCGCCCTTCATCAGCTCGTGGTTGACCACCGCGTGCCCGGCCTCGTGCACCGCGGTCATGACCTTCTCCCGCTCGGTGTAGGTGACCGCCTGCTTCAGGCCGATGTCATCGATCATCTTCGCTGCCCAGACATCGTCCCAGGTCAGCGAGTCGCGCCCGTCCTGCAGGGCGATGATCAGGCCCTCGTTGATGATGTTCTTGATCCGGGCCGGCGAGTAGTAGATGGTGGCCTGCGCGAAGCGGTCCAGGTCCATCTCCTCGTGCTTGACCTTCTCCAGGTAGTACTTGATGACGTCCTTGCGGCCTTCCTTGTCCGGCAGGCCGACGTGGATCTTGCGGTCGAACCGCCCGGGGCGCAGCAGGGCGGGGTCCAGGTCGTTGGCGCGGTTGGTGGCGCCGATGCACAGGATGTTGTACGAGGGGATCTTGTGCTTCATATGGAACATGCGCTTGAGGTGGCGCTTGATGCCCCGGGGCATGACCATGCCGTCCATCTGGATCAGCAGCTCGTTGATGGTCCCACCTCCGCCGCCGCCCATTCCCATCATCATCATGCGGTTGATGAGCGTGCCCTTCGATTCGGTGGTGGCCTCGCGGGCCATCGAGGTCCCCGGCCCGCGGGAGCCGATTGCGTCGATCTCGTCGATGAAGATCACACAGCCGTCGTAGAGACGGGCGAACTTTTTGGCCTTGCGGAACAGCATCGAGATCTGCAGGATGCCGGCGCCCATCATGGTGTTGGTGAATCCGCTGGCCGGGGCGTAGATGAACGGCACGCCGACCTCGCCGGCGACCGCTTTGGCGAGCAGGGTCTTGCCGGTTCCCGGAGGGCCTTCGAACAGAATGCCGTGCGGCGGGTAGCCTCCCAGCTTCTTGAACTCGCGGAATCCCCGGAACAGCTTGACGACCTCCTGCACCGAGTCGACGACCGGCTTCTGGCCCCGGACGTCGCTGAAGCTGACGTCGTACTCGTG
Source organism: Actinomycetota bacterium (assembly GCA_036259335.1). Classification (GTDB taxonomy): domain Bacteria; phylum Actinomycetota; class CADDZG01; order JAHWKV01; family JAHWKV01; genus JAJCYE01. The sequence goes on along the minus strand of DATABX010000360.1, from coordinate 3,015 downwards.
CGGGTAGATCACGTACTTGCGGCCCCGGGAGAGGAACCAGATCATGCCGACCAGCTGGATGACGATGATGAAGAACAGCTGCATGAAGAAGATGGCGCCGGCGCCGAGCTTGGGGATCACATCCAGGGGGCCGCAAGGCCGAATGGTGCCCATCAGCGGGTCGCCACAGGTGGCGAACAGCTGCACCATCCACGAAATGATCAGATAGATGAAGAGGAAGACGGCGAGCTTGGGCGCCCAGTACCGGAGCTTGTTCTTGAGAACCATTGCCTAGAAATCCCCTGAATAGGAAGTTTCTAAGTATAGGCGGGGTCCAATCAAAGATTAACCCTCTTCAACAGGCGTGAATCGGTGGCCTCTCAGCTTCCCGGTTCCAGGTGGAGAGGCGAGGGATCGCCGGAGTCGAACGTGGGGAAAACAAATCCGCACTCCTCGAAGATCTCCGCTATCCGCTGCGTGTCCCAGCCCTTGCGCCGCAGCGTCAGCAGCAGGTTGATCGGGGCGAAGTCCTTGCCGCAGTAGGGGCAGTACGCCCAGTCCCGGGGCTGCTCCCCCAGATGGCAGCCGCAGTACAGGCAGATGTCGGGCCCGGCCATCCGGTCCTCGGGATACGACTCGTACCCGTCGAGGAAGCCCCGGGCGTAGTCCCAGCTGACGTACTCGTCGGGGTTGGGCTCCCAGGCAGGCTCGTGGACCGGGGTGGTGCCCGAGTCGAGGATCTGCTGCAGGTTGCCGGCCAGCAGGTCCCAGCCGAGATAGTGGTCGTCCTCGCAGTCCGGGCAGAAGACCACGACGCCCCGGATCCCCCGGGACGCCAGCACCGCCTTCAGGGTTCGGACGTCCACCAGGTCCTGGCTCCGTGCCTCCCGCTCGGCCGCGTCAATGGGGCCATAGTCGTCCGGCCCGAAGTCCGGCTCATCGATATGCTCTTCGGAAGGCATAACCTCATTATTGTACTTGTGGGTGGCAGGCATTTTCTAAGGAGGCCCAGTTGGAGATTCGGATCGGCGTCGTGGACTCACCCAAGGAGATCACCTTGGAGATGAAGGAGGGAGTCGAAGACCTGGTCAAGCGGGTGGACGAAGCTCTCAACAGCGGCAGCTCCGTGCTGTGGCTCCAGGACGACAAAGAGCGCCGGGTGGGCGTTCCCGCCGCCAAGGTGGCCTACGTTGAGATCGACCCGGAGAGTTCGCCGCGTTCGGTTGGCTTTAGGCGATAATCGGCCCCATGGTTGGCCCCCCCGAAAAACATGCTTCCCTTCTTAGAGCCCGGCGGGGATATCTGGGCATCAACGGCGCGGAAGGCGCCACCGAGGTGCTCCCCGTCTGCTTCACCTGGGCCGGTGAGACGATCTGGATCGTCGTCGACCGGCGACCCGGCAGCCCGTTTCTGGGACGGCGCCGGGGCACCGAGGGCGGGCCGCGGGTGACCTTCATGGTCGACCGGTGGGACGAGGACTGGTACCGCCTTCACTGGCTGGTGGCCAAGGGGCAGGTGACGGTGCTCGAACCGGGCCCCGAGGAGGACCAGGCGCTGACCGCCTTCGAGAGCAAGTACCCCCAGTACCTGCAGTTCCCGATCGAGGAGGGCTCCATCGTCCGGCTGGACGTCGAGGAGTGGACGGGCTGGGACGCCCTGGGGGAAGACGAAGGCTAGAGGCTTAGCTCCGGTTTCGGCTTTGGCTCGCCGGTGGGCCACTCCACCTTTTTCTCCGGCATCTTGAAGGCATCCTCGAGCGATCCCGTGACCTTGGGCGGCTCGAGTGCCTCCAGCGAACGCTTGCCCTTGATGTCCCCGGCCGCCTTAAGCACCTCGTCGAGCGTCTTCTTGGGGGCGCCGTAAATCCGGATCCTCAGAGCCGCCAGCACCTCGGCATGCTCCTCGATCAGCCCCGACGTTCGGTCCAGCTCGCTCAGGACCTGCTCCGCCTTCCTCAGCAGCTGCTCGTCACTCATGGGCTTACCCCCCTACTGGTTCAGATGCTGCTCGATCTGTTCCATCCGCTCCTCAACCGATCCCTTGACGGTGGTGTAGCGGATGTCGTGGGTCCTCAGGATTCGAAGCAGCCGCTCGTCGATCTCCGCCTGGAACGCCGGATCGTCCGGCCGGAGGCCGTCCAGCACGATCGGAAACTCGATCGGCAGGTAGAAGACGTGGCTGTAGTTGCCCCTGAGCCGCCTCTCGGCGAGCTTCAGGCACTCGTCCCACAGGGCGGTTTCCTTGGTCCGCGGCTGGTTGTCCAGCACCCACCCGGCGTACGCCATGACGTCGATCAGGGAGCGGTCGCCGACGAACTCCTCGGTCGAAAGCTCGTTGTTGTACTGCTTCAAAAAGATCAGGGTTTCGGTTTCCGGAGTGGCGTCCTTGTCCAGTTTGAAGCCCAGCTCCACCACCTCGCGGGCGGTCTCGGGTAGAAGCGGGAGGTTCAGGTGCTGGGAGAGGATCTCTCCCAGAGTCGTCTTGCCGGTTGAGAAGCTGCCGATCAGTGCGATTCGTCTGTCCATGGGGCTGATGTTATCCGCCGTGCGCTCAATGCGCAGGCGCCGGCGCCATCCGCCGGGCGGACCACCAGAAGCCGGCAGTGGCCAGGCCGTACCCCGCTACTACGACCAGGTATATCGCAACGCTGGCCGGCGGGCCGTTGAAGCCTCCTCGATGCAAAGCCGCGCCTGCCAGCAGCAAACCGGTCACCAGTAGAACCGAGCCCAACCCGATGCCGGCGTCCTGGAGGCTTCGTTCCCGGGAGAGCATGGCCGCCAGGGCCGCGCTCGCCAGGTACCAGCCGCCCAGCACCCTCGCGGTGAGGGGGGTGAGCGACCAGGGCCAGTATCCGGCCATCGTCTCCGGAATCAAAAACAGGGCCGTGCCGGCCAGCCCGAACAGCACGGCGTAAGCGGTCATCGCCGGCCGCATCGCCGGCGGGAGGTCTGCCACCTGCGAGTTCGGCCGGCGTCCCCGCTCGGCCCGGAGGAAAAGCACCAGCGCGGCCGGCGGGCTCAAGACGTAGACCACCAG
>DATABX010000359.1:0-2750 GCA_036259335.1 Actinomycetota bacterium | reverse complement strand
TCGGCGTGATCCTCCTGCGGAAGCGGGGCGCCGAAGACCGCCATCACCGCGTCGCCGACGAACTGCCACACGTTGCCGCCGCTCGCACTGACCGCCCGGTTCATCTCGATCCGGTGGATGTTGAGCTGGCCGGCCAGCAGGCTCGGGTCGGTGTCCTCGGCGATCGTCGAGTAGCCGCGAATGTCTGACATCAGCACCGTCACCGTGAGCTTCTCGGTCTCTCCGACCCTCCGGCCCTCCCTCCGCAGCTTGTCGGCGACCCCTCCCGGCAGCAGCCGGCTCATCGACTCCCCCTGCTCGTCGAGCTCGACTATCGCCTGGTGGAGCATCTTCAGCCGCTGCAGAGCGCCGGCGGCGCCGGTGCTGGCCCCCTGGGCCAGCTTGAGGAACAGCCGCTCGATCGAGCCGGACACGTCGGCCGGCGTGGTGCGGAAGGCGGCGGCGATCCGTTTGATCGGCCGGCCCTCGGCCACCAGGCGGAGGAGCTCCTCCTCCTTGCGGGTGAGCTCTCCCTCGTCGGTCACCGGGCTGATCAGCGCCTCGACGATCTTGGGGTCGAGCTTCGAGCCCCCGGCGGCCACCTCACGGATGGCCTGGGCCAGCTGGTCGCCCTCGGCCACCCGGTCCTTCAGTAGGTAGGCGTAGCCCTCGGCCCCCTCGCTGAGCAGCGAGATCGCGTAATTGGGGTCGTCGTACTGGGAGAGGATCACCACGCCGGTGCCGCCGTGTCGCTTGCGGACCTCCTTGGCGGCGTCGATGCCCTCGGTCTGAAAGGTGGGGGGCATGCGGATGTCGGTGACCAGGACCTGCGGGTCGGTGGCGAAGACGCCGGCGATCAACTCGTCGTAGTCCGCGGCGGTCCCGACGACCTCCAGGTCGTCCTCCAGGCCGAGCAGCGCCCGGACCCCCTCGCGTACGAACAGGTTGTCCTCGGCGAGGAAGACGGTGATCTTCTTGCGGTTCACCTCGGTCATCGCCTAATTGAGCCTCACCCGGCAGTCGTGCACAAGGAAGGTGAGCACCCCAAAGTCCGGGGATGCTGGCCCACCCCGGTTCGACCGGGCAGCCTGCTGGGCGCTCGCACTACGCAGGCGTAGCGTGTTTGGCGAAAGGTGGAGTCGCAGACCGGTTTTTTCGACGCCGGAAGGAGGGGAAGTGGTCCTGGCTATCGTGGGGCGGGGGGTGATCAGTATGGGCCTCCTCGTCGAAAACGCCGGCTCGCCGGCCGGCGCCCTGTTGCATCCCGAGTCCCCCGCTGATTTTGCTGCTCTATCGATGGTAACCGTGGGTGCGGCACTAGCAGTCTTTTGCACCATCCCGGCATTGAGAACCCCGACGAGCGGGGCGGCCGGCGGGCGGAGCAGGAAGGCCGCGGCCCGGGCGGCGCTCGTGCTGGTGGCGGGGGCGGCGGTGTGGTCGCTGGCCGGCAGCGCCTGGGGCGCCCGGACCACCGCGGTGACGATGGAGGCGTTCGACTTCCGGCCGCAAACCGTGACCGCCGCCGCCGGGCGGCTGAGCCTGTCGGTAACCAACAACGACACCTCCCGCCACACCTTCACTTCGGACGCCCTGGGCGTCGACGTGAGTGTGGGGCCGGGACAGTCCCGGCGGATCCGGCTCGAAGCCAAAGCAGGGAGGTACGACTTCTACTGCAAGCCGCACACGCCGGGCATGGAGGGCGAGCTGATAGTTAAGTAGGTAACCTCGAAGAAACCGGGAGTCAACGACATCGAGTAGGAGGTCGGCGTGCGAATTGAGTCATCGGTCACATCGCTCACCTGGATTCCCTCGGAAGCCATCCAGGGCGTGAAGTACTTGAAGGCCTCCTTCGACCTTGGGGTCACCCACTACGACCCCCCGCCCCCGGACGCGGTCGACGACCTGATCGCACTGCGGGATTCCGACCGGTTCCGCTTCGCCAACCAGCTCAAGGCGTGGGTGGAGGTGGAGGACGGCAAGATCGCCTCCTACGGGTACTCGGGCAGAGGCCTCATCGGCGCGACCACGCTGCGGCTCGGTCCGGCCGGGGTGACGGTGCCGGCGGTCCCGCTGCCCGACCTCCAGCGCAACCCGGAGGTCCGAGGCGACTCGGTGCGGTTCGTGCAGACCGCCGGCGGCCGGACCGGGATGCCGACCCCCCGCCGGGTCCGGCGCAAGCCGTACGTCCAGTTCTCGGCCCCCCTCGCCTGGACGACCCTGGCGCTCACCATCCACGCCGACGGCTCGTCGGAGCACGAGTTGATCGGGGCCAGCAAGTTCCCGCGTCACTGGATCTACGACAACGAAGGCGAGCTGGTGCTGAAGTCGGGCCTCATCGACTTCGAGGACTGGCTGAGGGAGGCGTTCGGCAAGTACACACCCTGGGGCGACCAGGACTCGCCCGCCCTCGTCACCGCAGTGGAGTCGGCGCTGGAGCGCGAGCTGTCCACCCGGATAATGAGGGGCGGCGCCAAGCCGAAGATCAAGGTGGTCGACAAGGGCGAGGCCCTGGTCAAGCAGGGCGACCCGGGCCACGAGCTGTTCCTGCTCCTCGACGGGGTGCTGCGCATCGAGGTCGACGGCGACCGCATCGCCGAGGTGGGACCGGGTGCGGTCCTGGGCGAGAGGGCGGTGGTCGAAGAGGGCTACCGGACCTCGACGCTGGTTGCGGTCACGGACTGCCTGGTGGCGGCGGTCCCCGGCGACCAGATAGAACCATCGGTGTTGAAGCAGCTGGCGGAGTCCCACCGCCGGGAGGAATCTCAGGGCTG
>DATABX010000358.1:0-2646 GCA_036259335.1 Actinomycetota bacterium | reverse complement strand
GAGCTGGCCCCTCCCGAGCAGTTCTTCGACCGCCCCGACACCGAGCGGGCGCGCATTTTCCTGTCCAAGATTCTCGCCCACTAAGAGAGGAGAGCAGATGCGCAAACGAGGCTGGGCACTGTTGCCGGTGCTCGTGGCCCTGACCCTGATCGCCGCCGCCTGCGGCGACGACGACGAGACCGACAGCGCTCAGACGCAGGACACCACAGGTACGACCATCGCCCGACCGCAGTTCGCCGCCGGCACGACGATGGCCAACCTGCAGGCCAAGGGCCGGGTCGTGGTGGGGACGAAGTTCGACCAGCCCGGCCTCGGCCAGAAGAACCCGACCACCGGCAAGGTGGAGGGCTTCGATGTCGAGATCGCCAAGCTCATCGCCATGGGGATCTACGGCGGGAGCCTGAACGACATCGAGAGCAAGATCGAGTTCCGGGAGTCGACCACACCCAACCGGGAGGCGTTCATCGAGAACGGCACGGTCGACATGGTCGTGGCCACCTACACGATCAACGACGCCCGCAAGCAGCGGATCGACTTCGCCGGCCCGTACTACATCGCCGGCCAGGACATCATGGTCAAGCGGGAGGACAACTCGATCCGCGGCGTCAACGACCTGGCCGGAAAGAACGTCTGCTCGGTCCGGAACTCCACTCCGGCCGCCAACCTGGAGCGGATGGCCCCCGAGGCCAACCTGACGCTGTTCGACCAGTACTCCGACTGCGTGCAGGCCATGCGCGACGGCCGGGTGCAGGCCGTCAGCACGGACAACTCGATCCTGCTCGGCTTCGTGGCCTCGTCCCCGAACGAGTTCAAGATCGTCGGCAACAAGTTCACCGACGAGCCCTACGGCATCGGGATCAAGAAGGGCGACACCGCCTTCCGCGACTTCATCAACGACCGTCTCGAGGAGATCTACGCCAACGGGCAGTGGGCCCAGGCCTTCGCCCGCACCCTCGGCCCGCTCGGGATCCAGACCCCCACGCCTCCGCCGGTCGACCGCTACGCGGCGTGATCCGACGCACCGCCCGGGCGCTGATGGCGCATCGGCGCCCGGGACCGGTCGTTGAGTGGATGTCGTAACCGAAAACCTCGACGTCTACCTGGAGGGAATGCGGCGGACGGTCGAGCTCACCCTCCTCTCCTTCGCCATCGCCATGGTGCTCGGGACGCTGGTGGCCGCCGCCCGGGTGAGCCCGGTACCGCCGCTGCGGTGGGCAGCCGCCACCTACGTGGAGCTGATCCGCAACACCCCGCTGCTCGTCCTGATGTTCATGATGGTCTTCGGGCTGCCGAGCATCGGGCTGATCTACTCGTTCTACGTGTCGGCCATCGTGGTGCTGTCCGCTTACACGGGCACGTTCGTGGCCGAGACCGTGCGTTCGGGCATCAACGCGGTCTCGGTGGGCCAGGGTGAGGCCGCCCGCTCGTTGGGGCTGACCTTCCCCCAGATGCTGCGGATCGTCGTGCTGCCTCAGGCTCTGCGGACGGTCATCGCACCCCTCGGCAGCATCTTCATCGCCCTGATCAAGAACTCCGCTCTGGCGGCTGCCATCTCCGTGCCCGAGCTCACGGCCGCGGCCGAGACGCTCGTGACGCTGACCGCCCAGCCGATCCCCGCCTTCCTGGGCGCGGCGGCCGCGTACCTCATGCTGACCATCCCCTCGGGCGTCGCCTTCGGGTTCCTCGAGCGCCGGTTCGCCATCAAGCGATGACCGCCCCCTTCGTCGCCGACGCGCTGGGCCCGAGAGGGCGGCGGATCTCGCGCATCGCGTCGGTGGTCTCGGCCGTGCTGATCGTGCTGGCGGTCGGCATCGCCCTCTCCCGCCTGGCCGACCGGGGCCAGCTGGACGAGGCCAAATGGCGCCCGTTCACCCAGTGGCCGGTGCAGAAGTACATCCTCGAAGGCCTCCTCACCACCATCGAGGTGGCGATCGTCTCGATGATCGGGGCCATCCTCATCGGCGGCCTCATGGCGCTGGCCCGCATCTCCCGCACCCGGTTGCTCCGCTGGTTGGGGGCGATCTACGTGGAGTTCTTCCGGGGGATGCCGATCTTCCTGCTGGTCCTGTTCTCGGCCCTCGCCCTGCCCCGCTACGGCATCCGCCTGTCGCTGTTCTGGTACCTCGCGCTGGGGCTGATCGTCTACAACGGGGCCGTCCTGGGCGAGATCTTCCGGGCCGGGATCCTGTCCCTCGACCGGGGCCAGAGCGAGGCCGCCTACGCCATCGGGCTCGGCTATTGGCAGGCCATGCTGCTGGTCATCATCCCCCAGGCCGCCCGCCGGATGATCCCTGCCATCGTGAGCCAGCTGGTCACCCTGCTCAAGGACACCTCCCTCGGATCGGTCATCGCCTTCGAGGAGCTCCTCCGCCGGTCCCGCATCAACGGGGAGTTCTTCTTCAACCCCTTGCAGTCGCTGTTCGTGGCGGCCGTGCTCTACATCGTCGTGAACTTCACGTTGAGCCGGATCGCCCGCCGCCTCGAAGTGCGCCAGCGGCGGCGCTACCGGGCAGGCCGGATCTCGGTCACCGGCATTGAGGATCTGGCCGTCTTGGAGGCGCAGCGCCCGATGGACAGCGTCCCCGTCCCCACCGCCTCCGCGTAGCCCCTCACCCGATGCGCAGGCTCTCGGCCACCGCCGGGAGG
>DATABX010000357.1:0-2593 GCA_036259335.1 Actinomycetota bacterium | reverse complement strand
GGGGTGGAAGGGCCTCCTGGACTCGGCCTTCCTGTTGAGGGAGCTCGAGGAGGAGGAGCACATCCCCGTCGCCGAGGCGGCGGCGGAGCGGTTGAAGGACTCGATTCTGTCCTCGCTCGAGCTGTCGGCCAAGAGGCTGGGACAAATTGCGATTCCCGCCGGACCCACCCGGGGCTTTGACGCCGCCATGGTCGGCTCGCTTGCCGCCTGCTACCCGCTGGGGCTGCTGCCGGCGTCCGATCCCTGGATCACCGGGACCGCCGAGCTGGTGCGGGAGCGGTTCTGCATCGACGACGCCTTCTTTCAGCAAATCTCGCACACCGGACTCGGGACCTACCTGACCCTGCAGCTGGCGTTCGTCGAGCTTGAGTCGAAGGATCCCCGGGCCTGGAGCAGGCTTAGATGGATGCTCGATGCCGCGACAACCACCTTCACCTGGCCGGAGGCCATCCACCCCCGGCTCGGAGGCGGCTGTATGGGCGACGGGCACCACGGCTGGGCCGCGGCCGACTTCCTGTCCTTCGTGCGGAACGTCCTGGTCCGGGAGTCGGCCGACGACGAGCTGGCGGTCCTCACGATCCTGCCGGAGGAGTGGCGAGGGCGCCCGGTCAAGGTGGTCGACGCCCTGACTCGCTTCGGCAGCTTGAGCTTCGAGGTGAGGTGGGAAGGCGACCGTGCGGTGCTGGAGTGGGAGAAGTCGTCCGCGTCGGCGGCATTGACCGCGCCCTCGCTCTCGGCGTCCTGGCGCACTCGCGAGCTCAAAGGGTCGGCGATGTTCGATGCCGGACGAGTCTTGCCCGGTTAAGGCTTGGGGTTCGCCCGGGCGTTGGCCACCGCCAGCTTGCGGTATCTGCGCCGGTGCCGCACCCGGTAGGCAAGGTACTCCCAGATTGCGATCGCCAGCATCCAGGTCTTGCGCAGGAAACCCTCGACCGGGTTGAACTTCTTCTCCTTGGTGACGTGCCAGAGGCCGGGACACACGAAGCAGACCCGTCTGCCGCCCACCTCGGCGCAGCGCGAGTTGAGTGCCGCCTCGATCTTGTAGCCCTGCATGTCGTCCGGCTCCAACGACTCGAACAGCTTGCGCGGCAGCGCCCGCTCCCCGGTCAGGACCGGCAGGAACTTCAGGAAGATCGGGTTGAGGAAGCGCCCCCGGTCGAACAGGCCGCAGCTCATCGTGGCACCCTCCTTCACGACGGTTCGGACGAGGCGGTCGAGGTGCTCGACCTTCAGCCCGAGAAGGTCGCCGTCGAGAAACAGCAGCACTTCGGCGTCGGTGGCGGCGACGCCGGCCGCCATCGCCTCCCCCTTGCCGGGCGCGGGGGCGGTCAGCACCCGGGCGCCGGCGGCTGCCGCCAGGGCGGCGGTGTCGTCGGTCGACAGGCTGTCCACGACGATTACCTCGTCGACGTAACCGCACTCGTGTGCAATCCGGGCGACCTCGCCGATGGTGCTCGCCTCGTTGTGCGCCGGGATGATCGCCGCGACCTTCAACTTGTCTTTTGGTTCAACCTTGTCGGGACTGGTCACGGTCAGCCCCTACCCAATTCCACGACCTGCTACCCGAACCGCCCGATTCGGGCACCCAATGTTGTTTCTAAAACCGCGATATGTGGGTACAGGAGATCTGTCCTATCGGAGCTCTTTGAAATCGGGTGGCCCATGCGGAAAAGAATGTCTTGGTCCCCGGTGCTTGCCACCGGCCTGCTTGTTGCACTGTTCACGTTCACTGCCACCGCCGCGCTTGCCGCCCGGGCGCTGCGGCCGGGCGACATCTCGGTTCCCGACGGGTTTGTCGTGGAAGTCGCGGCGGAAGGCCTATCTGCCCCAACGATGGTCGCCTTCGACGACCGTGGCCGGATGATCGTCGCCGAGTCGGGCTACTGCCCCGACCCCGACGAGTGCCCGAACGGGCCGGGGTCGCCGAAGGTGACCCGGATCAACTCCGACGGTGAAAAGACGGTGCTCGCCGAGGGCGAAGTCTTCGGGGACGAGCTGCCCGTCACCTCGGTGGCGTTCAACGAAGGCCGGATCTACGTCGCCCACGGTGGGACGATCTCGGTGGTCGAGGAGGGCGGCCGGCTGACCGACGTCGTCACCGGGCTGCCCGGTCAGGGCGACCACCAGGCCAATCAGATGGTCTTCAAAGACGGCTTTCTGTACCTGAGCGTCGGCACCGTCACGAACTCTTCGGTCGTGGGCCCGGACAATGCGATATTCGGTTGGCTGAAAAAGCCCGAGCTGCGCCAGTTCCACGACGTACCTTGCACCGACGTCACCTTGTCCGGCGCCTCCTTCGAGTCCGAGAACCCCCTGAGCGAGGAGCCGAACGTAATCAACCCGTTGGGGGAGGAGCCGAAGACGGTGAAGACCAGCCCCTTCTCGGCGTTCGGGACGGTGCAGCCGGCCGGCCAGGTCGTCGAGGGCAACCCCAACGGGTTGATTACGTTCGGCTCCTCGCTCAGGGGGTCCTCGGACTCGAAGGAGGCGCCGGACAAGGTGACGTCGGTGCAAGGTACGTCGTGGAACTGGCGCAGCTCGGGCTTTTTCAGCCAACCGAATATCGCATTGTCCGGGCCCACGACCGAAGAGT
>DATABX010000356.1:0-6833 GCA_036259335.1 Actinomycetota bacterium | reverse complement strand
CCGGAGGAGCGACCAGCCTGGCTGCCGGCCCGGTACCCGGCATCCCCGCCGCCGACCTCCACCGGCTCTACCGGCTGCTGCTGAGCTCGGGGCTGGACATCGCCCGCATGAACACGGTACGCAAGCGGTTCAGCCGCTGGGGCGCCGGCCGGCTGGCCGCAGCCCTGCATCCGGCGGACGTCCGGGTGTTCGTCGTCTCCGACGTGATCGGCGACGACCTCGCCGCCATCGGCTCCGGCCCCTGCGCCGCCGACCCGGCGACCGCCTTCGAGGTCCGGCAGCTACTCCAGGAAGCGAATCTCTGGGGCCGGCTCCCCAGGTCCATCGAGGACCACCTCCGGCGGGCCGAGGCCGACCCCTCGCGGGAGACCCCCAAAGCCGGCGACCCGGCGCTGGACCGGGTGACCCACGAGATCGTCGCCGGCAACCGCCTGGCGGTCGAAGCGGCAGCCCGGGAAGCGGAGGCGATGGGCTTCACCGTGCAGGTGCTCGGCGAACCGTTGACCGGCGAGGCTGCCTGGGCCGGAAGGCGGCTCGCGACGGCGCTGTTGCAAGCTGACGGACCCGAACCCCGCTGCCTGATTGCCGGCGGCGAGACCGTCGTGAAGATCGATCCGGCAACCGCGGGGTCCGGCGGGCGCTGCCAGGAGCTTGCCCTTGCCGCCGCCCGGGAGCTGGCAGCCGCCAATGCGGAAGGATGCGCACTGCTGGCCGCGGGCACCGACGGGCGGGACGGCCCGACCGACGCCGCCGGAGCGATCGTGGACCGCGGGACCTGGAGCCGAATCGTCCAGGCAGGCCGGGATCCCGCCCGGGACCTCGCCGGCCACGACTCGCACCCGGCGCTCGACGCGGCCGGGGCGCTGCTCAAGACCGGGCTTACCGGTACGAACGTGATGGACCTGGTCATCGGGCTCGCCGGCCTCTAGCCCAACCCGGCTACCCCTGGGCGCCGCCTCCGAGGCTGGCCGGGGCCGGCTGCTCGAGGGCCTTGAGCTGCTCGATGAGCTCCGCCGCCAGGTGGTAGCGGCCGAAGGGCGGGATCAGGTACAGCCCGGCCGCCCGGTCCTGCAACTCCTTGCCGGTCTGCAGGGCCAGGCGCAAGCCCTCCTGCTCGCCGTTCTGGGCGGCGCCGGCCATGCGGCGCAGGACCTCGTCGGGAACCGAGATGCCCGGGACCTCGTTGTGGAGAAACTCGGCGTGGCGGACCGAGATCACCGGCAGCAGGCCGACCAGGATCGGCAGGCTGAGTGCACCGTAGCGGTCCTCGTAGTGCTGCCGGAAGACGGCGATCGGCTCCGCCGAGAACAGCGGCTGCGAGTAGGCAAAGTCGGCGCCGGCCGAGATCTTGCGGTGAAGGACCTTGGTCTCCCGGTCCAGGTCGTGCGCCGCCAGGTTCACCGAGCACCCGACGACGAACTGGGTGGCTTCGCCGATGGAGTGCCCGGAACGATCCAGCCCCCGGTTGAGCTTGCCCTTGATGAGCCCGATCAGCCCCGACGGGCTGACGTCGGCGTGGTCGGCGGCCTGCGGGTAGTCGCCGATCGAGGTGGGGTCGCCCATGCAGACGAACACGTTGCGGATGCCCAGGGCGTGGGCGGCCAGCAGGTCGCCCTGGATCCGCAGGAGGTTGCGCCCGCGGGTTGGGAAGTGCAGGACGGTCGAGATCTCGGCCTCCTGCTGGATGAGGTGGCAGGCAGCCCAGGGGCTCATCCGCATCCGGGCCATCGGGCTGTCGGCAATGCTCAACCCGTGCGCACCGGCCTTGGCCAGCGTCTCGGCGGCGGCGACCAGCCTGGCTGCCGACGCCGACCGGGGCGGCGCCATCTCCACCACCAGTGCCTGGCGAGCCTCGTTCAGCGGGCGGGCGAAGGTGTTGGTGCTCGCCGCGGCCACCGTCTCGACCCGAAGACCGCGCGCGGTGCTCCGGACCTTGGCCACCTCGCCGACGCTCAGGACCGCCCGCCGGGTCTGGAGGTTGGCCAGGGCCTCCCCCATCGCCTCGATGTGCTCCGGACCGGTGCCGCAGCACCCGCCGATGACCGAGGCGCCGGCCTCGAAGAACCGGACCGCGTAGTCGGCCAGGTATTTGGGCGACGCCTGGTAGATGATCCGGTCCCCGAGCCGGTGCGGCTGCCCTGCGTTCGGCATGGCAACCAGAGGCAGGTCGGGCTGCGCCTTGCGGATCGCCTCGATCAGGCGCAGCACCTGGGCGGGGCCCTCCGAGCAGTTGACCCCGATCGCGTCGACATCCAGCTCCCCCGCCCGGCGGGCCACCGCCTCGGCCGCCTCCCCGAGAAGAGTGTGGTCGTCGCGGGTGAAGGCGAACGACAAGATCACCGGCAGGTCGCACACCTTGCGGGCGGCGAGCACCGCCTGCTCGGCCTCGTCGATGTCGGTCTGGGTCTCGATGAACAAAAGGTCGGCGCCCGCGCCGGCCAGCGCCGAGATCTGCTCCTCGAACGCCTCGGCGGCCTCGTCGGCTCGCACCCGGCCGTACGGGACGAGCCGGACCCCCAGCGGGCCCACCGAGCCGACCACGATCTCGGCGCCCGCTTCCCGGGCGAGCCGTACGCCGGCGGCGTTGATCTCGGCCACCTGCGCCGGCGACCCGAGCTTGTAGCGGTTGGCGCCGAAGGTGTTGGTCTCGACGAAGCGGGCGCCGGCGTCGATGAAGCTGCGGTGCAGCGCCTTGACCGCTTCGGGCGCGGACAGGTTCAGCGAGTCGAAGGTCGAAGGCACCTTTACACCGCCGGCGACCAGGCTCGTGCCGGTGCCGCCGTCGCCCAGGATCGGACCGGCCTTCAGGAGCTCGGCGAAGCTTTTTCGGTCCATGAATTTCCTTCGACAGGCAGCCGGAGCGCTCGGTGAGGGGGTCGATTAAGTATAGGGACGATAAAGTTGCTTTCCCGTGCTCGAATCGACCCCCTCCTGTTGCCGCCTGCGGGCGCTGGCCGTCGTGGCGCTGCTCGCCCTCCTCGCCGGCGCCTGCGGCCGGGTGCCGGCCGAGCGGCTGAGCCCGACCCCGGCCCCCATCCGGGTGGACTGGGACGACCCCGACCTGTCGACGACCGCCGAGGACTGGACGATCCGCCGGTGCGAAGCCCGGGTGGTGGCGCTGTGCGTCGACCGGGACGGCGAACCGGTCGGCCACGTGCTGATGGAGGACCTGCCGTCGATCGGCGAGGAGCTGACCTCCAGCCAGGATCAGGTGCAGGCAACCCTTGCGGTGCGGACCCAGACCCTCTACCAGCTTTTCCGAAGCAACCGGGCCGCCTCGTGCGGGCCCGACTACACGGTTGACACGGCGACCCCGAGGCCGGCACCGGTGGCCGGGCTGACCGGCCTGCGGTATGAGGGCGGGGGCCGGGTGGAGGGCCGGGTCGTCGAGCGCACCATCGGGTTCCGGGTGTTTCGCGACGGCATCGAGACGCTGGTGGAGGCGACGGGGGTTGATCCCGGCCACTGCCTCACCCCAGAGGAGCCGGCGTTCTCGGTGGCCGAGCTTCGTGCCTTCGAGCCGGTTCTGAACCGCATTGTCGCGGGCAGCGTGCTTCCGCCGGCCACCCAGTTCCCCGATTTGCCGCCCCAGCCCGGAGGCAGCAGGGACCCCCGCATGAGCGTCACTGCGACCAACGGCATAGGGATATCGCATGGACTAGGATCGAGCTCATGACCACCCTCTCGCCCGGTGACCCGGCGCCGCCGTTCGAGCTGCCCGACCAGGAGGGCAAACCGGTCTCGCTCTCCGACTTCGCCGGCCGCAAGCTGCTTTTGTACTTCTATCCGAAGGCGGACACCGCCGGCTGCACCAAGCAGTCGTGTGCGGTGCGGGATGCGCTTCCCGACCTGACCGAGGCCGGAACCGCCGCCCTCGGCATCAGCCCGGATCCACCGAAGGCCCAGGACAAGTTCGACCGCAAGTACTCGCTGGGCTTCCCGCTGCTCTCCGACCTCGATCACGCGGTCGCCGAGGCTTACGGCGTCTGGGGGGAGAAGTCGATGTACGGCCGCAACTACTTCGGGATAAACCGCTCGGCGTTTTTGATCGACGAAGAAGGCAACATCCAGGGGGCCTGGTACAAGGTCAGCCCGGAAGGCACGGTTCCCAAGGCCCTGGCAGCTCTGAAGGGGTAGGCCCGTGCAGCCGATGTCCCCACAAGACGAGCCTGAAGGGCAATGCAATCCGGCGCGACCCGAGGGTGAGCCTGTGCGTCGACTTCGACTGACCTCGTAAATTCGTTGGGAACCGAGGTGGGACCCGGCTAAGGAGCCGGGGCGCAACGGTCGAAACCGCCGATATTCATCCACTACTTCCTTCGTTCACTCAGCGCGCGCACCGCTCACTAGGTGCGCTGGCCACGCCTGCATTTCCGTTTGGACAGTCCGCCCAGAGGGTAGAGAAAGTGCGCATCAGCACGGCATGGGAAGCAGAAAGCTAAGGAGGAGCCCTGTGGACTCATTCGGCGACAAGGTCGATGGCAAGACGGACAAGGCCGGCGGCAAGATCAAGGAGATGGCCGGCGAAACCTTCAACGACGCAGACCTGGCGGCCGAAGGACGGCTCGACCAGGGCAAGGGTGGCGTGAAGGAGGCCGTGGGCGACGTCAAGGACGCAGTCGACAACGCCAAGGACGGAGTCCGGGACGCACTCCGCTAAGCGTTTCAACCCCGCAGCACCTTTATCGAAACCGGCACAAGGAGAAATGAAATGGGTACCGTACTTTGGATTCTCGCAGTCATCCTGGCGATCGTCGGAGTCGTCCAGATCCTTCAGGGCCAGCTAATTTTCGGCATCATCCTGTTGGTCCTGGCTGCCGCAGTAGGCCCCGGCGGTTGGAGCATCTTCCGAGGTCGACCGACGGTCTAACCGGAACCACTTTTTCAAAGGGGCTGCCCGCAGGGGCAGCCTCTTTGTTGTTCCTAGAGCTTCTCCACCCGGGCGAGGCCGCTCAGCTGCCGGGTGACCTGCGGGGTGCCGGTGTACCGAACGACCGCGGTGCCGTCGGCTACGATGCTCAGCTCCTCCGAGACGTTGACCACCACCTCGGCAGTGCCGGAGCTACGAACCGACGCCGTCTGACCGGCAAGGCCGCGGCCGTCGAACCTGCTCGTCCCGGATACGTCGATCTGTTGCGCATCGGCGACGCCGGAGAATGCGGACTTGACCGCACCGGAGGTGGTCACCTGCAGTTCGGGGACGTCCAGGCCGGACGCGTTGACGCTGCCGCTGCCCGACGCCTCCACCCCCCGGAGCGAGCGGACGGTGACTCGGAAGATAATCGGCCGGGTGGAGGAGATGCTCGAGTTGGGCCGGACCCCCAGGATCAGGCGTCCGTCGGAGACCTCCGAGGTCAGCAGCGGCAACAGGTTGTCCTCGGCTTCGATCGTCAACGACTCCTCGCCCGCCTGCTCGACGAAAAGGTCGCCGGCGCCGCTGAACGAGATCCGGTCGAACCCGGAGACCTCCCGCTCCTCGGTCTCCACCCGGCCGGAACCTTCCACGCTCGACCCCTCGGACGCGTCCGGAGTACCGGCCTGCTCGGTCTCGGTGGCTGCAGGCTCGTCGCCGGTGGAAATGGTTATACAGCCGCCCAGCACGAGTGCGGCGACCAGCGCCGGGAGGATCGTTCGCATGGCTCGGCTCATGGGGTGAACTCTACGACTTCGCAGAGGTGCCTTAAACTTGGCTTCCTCGCCTCTCTCACTTCCATTCGGGGACTTTTGCCTTGAGCTCAGTCGAAACCGCTATCGCCGCAGGCACACAAATCGAGGGCTACCGCGTCGAGCGGGTCGAGCCTTTGCCGTGGCTGAAGGGCAGCTATCTCGAGCTGACCCACCAAAAAACCGGTGCGAGGCACATCCACATCGCGGTCCCCGACGACAACAACGCATTCGTCGTGGTCCTGCCGACGCCCCCCAGCGACTCGACCGGCGTACCCCACATCCTGGAGCACCTGGCGCTCTCGGGGTCCGAGAGCTTCCCGGTGAAGGACGTCTTCTTCTCGATGAACCCACGGTCGCTTCGGACCTACATGAACGCCTCGACCAGCGCCGACGCCACGTCGTACTACTACTCGTCCCGCAACGCCAAGGACTTCCGCAACCTGCTGACCGTCTACCTGGATGCGGTGTTCTTCCCCCGGCTCGCCGAGCTGAGCTTCAAGCAGGAGGGGCACCGGCTTGAGTTCGAGCAGAACGACGACCCCTCTTCGGGCCTGCGGTTCAAGGGCGTGGTGTTCAACGAGATGAAGGGGGCTATGGCCAACCCGGTGGCCATCCTGTTCCGGGCCGCCGGCCGGGCCCTGTTCCCAGACCTGACCTACGCCTACAACTCCGGCGGGGACCCCAAGGACATCCCGAACCTGACCTGGGAGAACCTCCGGGCCTTCCACGCCCGCCACTACCACCCGAGCAACGCCTACTTCTACACCTACGGCAACCTGCCGCTGGAGGACACGCTGAGGCAGATCGAGTCCCAGGTGCTGAGCCGGTTCGAGGCGATCGACCCAGGCGTGTCGATCCCGGACCAGCGGCCGTTCACGGTTCCGGCCGAGCTCGTCGAGAGGTACCCGCTGGCCGACCAGGAGGAGTCGGAGGGCAAGTTCCAGGTCCTGGTCGCCTGGGCGGTGGTGCCCTCCGCCAACTCATTCGAGGTCCTGTCGTTCGAGGTCCTGGAGAGGGTCCTGCTCGCCAACGCCGCCTCGCCGCTCCGCAAGGCGCTCATCGACTCGGGCCTGGGCAGCGCACTCAACGACCTCACCGGCTTCCTCGCCTACGCCAAGCAGGCCGTGTTCGCCGCCGGGCTGAAGGACGTCAAGGAGGAGGACGCC
>DATABX010000355.1:0-12643 GCA_036259335.1 Actinomycetota bacterium | reverse complement strand
GGCGGGCTCGACCTGGCCTACGAGCTGCAGGGCGGGTTCGCCGCGCTGGTGCTGGTCGACATCAGCCGCCAGGGCGGGGAACCGGGGACCCTGTACGTCATGGAGGTCGACGAGAGCGACGTCGAAGGCGAGATTCAGGACGGCGTGATGATGGACCCCCACGGCATGGACCCGCAAACGGTTCTGCGCTTCATCAAGTCGACGGGGGCCTGGCCGGGCAAGGTGGTCATTATCGCCTGCGAGCCCAAGGAGGTGGGCGACTTCGGCCTCGGGCTGAGCCCCGAGATCGAGGCCGCAGTGGACCGGGCGGTCGACCTGGTGCTCGAGACCGTCGTCGAGCTCCAGACCGAGTTCGCCGGGACCTCCGCGGAGTAGCGGGGACAACCGTGCACGAGATGGCGCTCGGCAGTGCGGTGGTGAACACCGCCACCAAGCACGCCGGCGGCCGGCCGGTGAAGGTCGTCACGCTGTCGGTGGGAAAGCTGCGCCAGGTGGTGCCGGACTCGCTGTCGTTCTACTTCGACATCATCGCCAGGGGCACCATCTGCGACGGCGCCCGGCTGGACATCAACGTCGTGCCGGCGCTGCTGCGCTGCGACAACTGCACCAAGGAGTGGGAGCCCGACTTCCCGACCTTTCGGTGCCCGTTCTGTGCGGATAGTAAGGTCACCGTGTTGAGCGGCGAGGAGTTTATGGTCGAATCACTGGAAGTCGAGGAGGACGAGCCATGCACCGCACCAAAGTAAAGGTTGTTGAGGACGCCCTCGACGCAAACACCACCCTCGCCAACGCCAATCGTTCGGACTTCGACCGCTCCGGCGTGACCGTCGTCAACCTCATGAGCGCCCCGGGGGCCGGCAAGACCACGCTGCTCACCAAGGTGCTGGAGGATATGAAGGGCGTGCGGGTCGGGGTGCTGGAGGGCGACGTGCAGGGAAGCCTGGACGCCGACCGCCTGGCGCACCTGCACCTGCCGGTCGTGCAGATCCAGACCGACAACGGCTTCGGCGGCGAGTGCCACCTGGACGCCAACATGGTGCGGTCGGCGCTGCCGGACCTGCCCTTGGACGACATCGACCTGCTGATCATCGAGAACGTCGGGAACCTGGTGTGCCCCGCCGAGTTCAAGGTCGGCGAGGACGTCCGGATCATGGTTTCTTCGGTCACCGAGGGCGAGGACAAGCCGGCCAAGTACCCGCTGATGTTCCGGGCGTGCGAGCTGGTGATCGTCAACAAGATCGACCTGCTGCCCTACCTGGACTACGACCTGGACAAGTTCAACTATTACCTGGACGGCGTCCACCCCGACGTGCCGAGGTTGTTCGTCAGCGCAAAAACCGGCGAGGGAGTCGAGCAGTTGCGGGACTACCTGGTGGGGCTCGGCTCCCGAAGGGCCGCCCCGGCCGTTCCATGACCCGCCCCTAGCCCCCGAACCTACGAACATCCCGTCGGCTGCCGACCAGGGCCTGCACGTCGTGCTTCTGTTGCTGGTGCTGTTCTGGGCCGGGATGCTGGTGCTCCGCTTCGTGATGCCGATGCTCGGGGGTGGGTCGTCCCGGAGGGGCCCGGGGCCGAAGGTGCTGATTCCCACTGCCGTGTTAACCCTGGCGGGCCTGCTGTTCGACCAGGCCATCCACGGCCGGTTCCTATAGCCCGAGGATCCCCGGCAGCTTGGACCAGTGGTCCATGACCTCGTCGGCCTCTTCGCCCGCACTGTCCTCCGGGCTCCACATGTCGTCGTGGATGCCGGTGTAGCGGATCGACCCCATCCCGGCGTTGCGGGCGCCGGCGATGTCGGTGCGCCTAAGGTCGCCGATGTGCACGGCCTCCTGCGGGGCGGCGCCGGTCGCCTCGAGCGCCGCCAGGAAGATCGGCGGGTAGGGCTTGGGGGTGCCCACCTCGTCGGAGAAGAAGTAATGGTCCAGTTTGATGCCGTGGTCGCCGAGGAAGCCCCGGACGAAGCGGGCCGGCGTGAAGCCGACGTCGCACACGAGGGCGGTGCCGATCCCGGCGGCCCGCACCGCTTCGATGGCGTCGACGGCACCGTCGAGCACGTAGGTGCCGACGCCGCTCGTAGCGCTCTCGATCGCCAGAGCAAGCTCGGCGGCGAGCTCGGCCTCGGCGGACGAGCCGTTGTTGGACACCACCGCGATGCCGAGCTGGCCGAGGATCCAGTCGGCCGCCCCCTTGGCGCCGAACACCCCGCCGGACCGCCACGACATCACGTGCTGCTCCCAGGCGGCTTCGATCAGCTCCTTGGATCGCTCGGGCGAGATCTCCACACCGCGGCGCGCGGCAATCTCGATCAGAGATTGCTGGCGGTGCAGCATGGTCTGCTCCCAGTTCTTGTCCGAGATGAGGGTCGACCAGCAGTCGAACGTCACGGCCTTGGGAGGTCGGGGAATCGTCATCTTGTCCCAGGTTATCAGCGATGGCGAGCTTGGTAGGGTGCGGTGGTGCAGACCCCCGAAGACGTGACCGTTGCCGAGCGGCTGGAACGTAACCGGCTCTCGTTGGGCTCCGGGGCCAGGAGCGCGGCCGAGGTCGTGGCCGGGTTGTGCGGGGTGCAGGCGCAGGAGCTGCCGGCGGCGAGGCTCGCGGTGCGGGCGCGGAGCACCGGCCTCACCGACGCCGCTGTCGAGCGCGAGCGGGTGGTTGACCGGTCGTTTATCCGCACCTGGGCGATGCGGGGCACGCTGCACCTGGTGCTCTCCGAGGACTGGGAGTGGCTCCGGAGCCTGACCGGCGCCAACAGTATCCGGTCCAACGCCCGGCGGAGCGCGGAGCTGGGCCTGGACGAACAGACCTACCGCCGGGCCCTGGAGATCACGCAGCGGGCGCTGGCCGGCGGGGGGTCGCTCACCCGCGCGCAGTGGAAGGATGCGCTGGCCGGTCACGGGGTCGACGCCTCCGGCCAGCGCTCGCCCTACCTGCTGGCGCGGGCCTCCGCCGAGGGGGTGATCTGCGAAGGTCCGATGCGCAGCGGCAAACCGACCTACGTGCTGCTCGATGAGTGGCTGGGCCCCCGGCTGCCGGTGCGGGCCGATCGCGCCGAGGCTCTGAACCGGCTCGTCCACCGCTATCTGGCCGCCTACGGCCCGGCGGCCGCCGAGGACCTGGCGGCGTGGTCCGGTCTGGGAGTTCGCGAGTGCCGGGAGGCCTTCCTCGCTGCCGGATCCCAGCTCGTGGAGGTGCCTGCCGGGGGCCGGAGCCTGTGGTCTACGAATAGCCGGCCGGCTGCGAGCCGGAAGGCCGGTACGCGGCTGCTGCCGGCGTTCGATACCTTCCTTCTGGGCTACCGCGACCGAAGCCTGCACCTCGACCCAAGGCACCTCCAGAAGGTGAACGCCGGCGGGGGAATCGTCAAGCCGGTGGTGCTGGTCGACGGGCGGGCGGAGGGGACCTGGCGGCTCCGCCGGCGGGGGACCGAACGGGCAGTGGTGGAGGTCACTCCGTTCGAACGCAGCGAGCTCCCGGCGGCCGGAATCGAGGCGGAGGTTGCCGACATCGCCCGCTTTCTCGGCCTGGCGGTGGAGCAGGCCTAAGCCGCTCCCTCCTCGACCGTGAACCTGACCCGGTCGACCACCCGCTTGCAGAACGGGGCGTGGTCGTTGGCGACGTACTCGACCTCGAGGTCGTGTTCGCCCGGCTCCACCTGGATGGTCTGGTCTTCGCTTCCGGTCATGGACGCCAGCCGGCCGTCGACCGTTATGTGAAGGTGGCCCTCGTCGGGGCGGTTCTCGACCGTCGATAGCGACGCGATCTCTCCACCCTCCAGCTCCAACTCCAGCTCGACCTCACCCGAGGGCAGTACCGCATCCTCGCTCGGGCTGACGATGGTTATGTCGGCCTCGCTCGCCGGCCGCTCGCACGGGAGCGGCGCGGGCTCCACCCAGTCCGGTGCGAAGAGGAACACGACGAAGCCGACTATCGCCAGGCTCAGGCCGCCCCTGCGGTAGCGGGTCCGGTTGGAGGCGAAGCGCTCCGACTCGCCGGTGGCGACCAGGGCCACCCCGACGCCGCCGAGCGACAGCAGCGCGCCGATGACTGTGACCGCCATCTGCAGCGGAGTGGCTTCACCGCCGGTGACCGGGTGGGCGGAAGCCGGGTTGGCCAGCCCGAGGACCGCCACACCGGCCATCGCCGCAAGAGTCCCGATACGTCTCGGCATCCTCATTCTTCGACCCGCATCTCTGCCGGGAAGCGCAGGCTGCTTTCGGCCGTGGTGAAGGTGACGTCGAACCGGTACCGGCCTTCGGTGAGGGTTACGTCGGCGACGAAGTGCCCCGGACCGAACCGGCGGGTGGCCAGCGAGACGCTGGGCTCGCCCGGCGGCTCGGCTATCGCCACTATCTCGTCCACCGCAAGCTCGGTGCCCGAGGCGTCGAACAGTGTGAGGTGAAGCTCAGAGCGACCCGGTTCGTCCGGCTGGGCGTAGAGCTGGAGCTGGCGGCCCTGCGGGTCGATCACCTGGTAGATGGTCGGCTGGCCCTCGACCACCGAGCGGTCGGAGGTGTAGCCGACCGCCCTGGTGGAGAACTCCAGCGGGATCTCGAAGGAGCTGCCGGCCGTGGTAACCGTGGCCACCGCCCGCCAGCGTCCGTCGACCGAGACGTTGGAGCCG
Source organism: Actinomycetota bacterium (assembly GCA_036259335.1). GTDB lineage: Bacteria > Actinomycetota > CADDZG01 > JAHWKV01 > JAHWKV01 > JAJCYE01. Next base: position 8,019 of record DATABX010000355.1, on the reverse strand, counting down.
GTTGCCTCGAACCGGCCCTCCTCGACCTGCTCCATCTCCACCGTCGACTCCCCCACCGCCGGGTTGGAGAGCGAGGTGAAGCGCAGCGTCGCCCCCTCGACGTCGTCGACAGCTTCCTCGGAGTCGGGATCGGTCAACGACAGCTTGAAGCGGTTCGGGCCGGCGGTGCCCGGCTCAATTGTGAGCGTCGCCAGCACCGTCTCGGCGAAGTCGGTTGCCTCCACCGTGACCCGGGCCTCCTCGGCGGCTGCCGCCACGGAGACCGGCGGGACCGAGCTGGAGAGCAGGCCGGCCAGCGCCAGGGTGACCACGGCAACCCCAACCTCGATCCGGCCGATTTTCTGCAGCCCCTGCGGGGCGCTCCCGGCTACCGCCACGTTGCGGAAGCGGTTCCGGGCGCCGAGGGCCCCGAGGCCGATCAGCAGTACCGACTTGGCGATCACCAGCCGGCCGTAGGTGCCGTCGAACAGCGGCTGCCACCCTCCGACTTCGTTCACCGCCCGGAGTACGCCCGTGGCCGTCACCGCGAAGATCGCAAACGCCGCAACGAACGAGAAGCGCTTGGCTGCGCTTTGCCGTTCGGCTTCCGGCGCGTGACGGATGCCGAGCAGCAGGGCCGCCAGACCGCCGATCCAGATTCCGACCGCGACGAAGTGCACCCACTGAACGCCGATTTTGAGGAGGGGGGAGGGGGGCACCGCAGCGTGGCCGGCGGCGGAGTGCGCCAGCATCACCGCCAGTGCCCCGACCCCCGCGATCGCCATGAGAAGCCGGTCCTTCGTCCGGAAAACCAAGAAGGCGAGCCCGGTCAGCAGCAAAGGCGCCGCCCGGAACCCCAGCGCACGGCCGGAGGAGCTTCCCAGGAACACGTCGAGCGGAACGCCGGAGTCCCGGAACTGGGTGAGACCCAGCCCGACGAAGCCGGCCAGCGCCGCCGCCCAACCGGCGAGAGCGAGGCGCCGAACCGATCCGGGCGTACGTCGAAAGGCGAAAACCGACATCCAGGCGCCACCCACCAGCGACACCAACCCCAGATAAAGCACCCAGCGCGACACCGCAAGCGGCAGCCGGGAGGCGGTCTGCGCCGACTCCTCGGCGGCGATCTCTCCCGGCGGCTCGCCGACGCCGAAGGCAAAGGCGCCCGCCGAGGAGTGGCCGTCGGCAGTCGAGACCGTTCGCCAGGAGACGGTGTACGAGCCCTTGGGCAGGTCCTTCAGGTCAACCACAACCGTGAGGTTGTCCCCCTCGGCCACCCGCGGTGGGCCGTCCTCGAACGAGCCCGAGGCACCGGTCACCTTGACCGAGGTCAGGGCCGGGTCGGGCGGCTCGGTGAAGCTGATGGTGACCTGCTCCGGCGCCTCCTCGACCGCCGAGCCGCCTGCCGGCTCGGACGCACGCAGGCTTGCGTGCGCCCCGGCCGGCGCGGCGGTGAACAGCAGCAGCCACAGCATGGCTGCCGCAAGCAGTGCGGTGCGCAGGATCGGCTTCATGGCCGGAGCGACCTAGGCCGCCCTCTTGTTGCTCTTGGCCAGGGCGATCAGGGCGAAGGCAAGAGCGACGCCGCCCAGGGCGATCGCCAGGATGGAGGTGGGGGAGGTCCCGCCGTCGGAGTCGTCCTCGGCGTCGCTCAGCCGCTCGATGCTGGCCGCCAGCTCTCCGGCGGTCGGGTCCTTGGTCGGGAACGAGACATCGGCAGGGTTGCGCGGGGAGGCGAAGGTTCCCTCTCCGGAGGTGAAGGTCTCGTCGTACGCCTGGCCCCTGACCGTGCCGAAGATGCGGAAGCTGTACACGCCGGCGCGGGTGGGGATGACTTCCGCCTGGTACTCACCGGGGCTGCCGAACGCCGCCTCCAAAGGCATGGGGGGGCTCTTCTGGTCGCCGAAGGTCACCTCGACCTGGAGGGCGTCGGGACCGAGGTCGGTGATCGGGTCGTCGGCGGAGTCGGTCAGAGCCAGCGATACCGAGTTGGGAAACCCGACGTAGGCCGGCTCATTGGACCACCCGACAACTGCGGTCACGGGACCGGTTGCCCTCTCCTCGTGGGCGATGGCCGGTGCGGCGAGGGCCAGCAGGGCAACCGCGCCGAAACAAACGCAAATAGTACGCAGAACAAGTTTTCTCATGGGGTTTTTCCTTTCCGAGTTGTATGTACCCAGCCGCGTCGTCAGGCGGCCGGGATCACGAACTAGCTCGGAAGGGCAGGAGGCCCCCGGGAGCGAAGACCGCCGGGGAGGACGGCGCTGGAGAAGTGGAGTTCGAGGGCGAAGAGGTGAGCCGGGCGTGCCGGGGCCTGGGGCCCGGTGCGGCCGAGAAGCCTGCTGATGGCGGCTCCGGCCCTGTGCAGCGCGGTAACCAGCAAGGTCCCCACCGCAGCGGCAAGGAGCTGAACCGGCAGGCCGAGCGCCAGCACGACCGCCAGGTCGCTCAACGGGGCCCCGGCAATGACCCGTTCCAGGATCTCCTGGATGCCGAAGCCGGCACACTGGATGACCGCCAGGGTGGCCGCGGTGCGCGCCACGCTCGGCCGGGCGACCCGGCTGCTCAGGATTCCGCCGGCGAACCAGAAAAGTGCCGACATGGCCGCCAGGGCGACCGACACCAGGGCTGCCTGGTTGAGGTACCCGTGGCCGGTGGCCTCGAGGAGACGCTCCGGCCCGGAGCCTGCCGGCGCGAGCCGCAGGTAGGTCAGTGAGTGGCCGGCGAGCAGGCCGACCGATGCCATAGCGGCGAGAGCGACCAGACGGGTCTTTCTGAGCGGCATCACGATAGCTCCAGTTTACCGGCGGTTTACCGACTTTCCACAGGACACATTCGAGGCGGCCGTCCGGCCGGATTGGTGTCTACTCCGCCGGCGGAGTTCCGCCCGCCGGGTCGAAGGGCTGGGTCCGGCTTAGGAGGTCCTTCATGCTCGGAGGGTTCGGCTCGAGCAGATTACCGAGGTCCCGGTGCGGCTTGATCTCGGGATACGGCCCGTCCAGGCTGATCTTCGTGGGGCTCGGCGGGTCCCGGAGCACGCCGCGGCGCATGGGGTCCATGCACGCCTCGGCCCAGCTGCTCTGGAGGGCGGCGAGCTGGCGTTTACCGGCGCCCTTGCGGCGCATCTCCCGGTAGAGGCGGGCCAGGTCGTCCTGGGAGGTTTCGATGTCCTCCGGCGCGTCCCGGTCCTGCTCGCTCATGACCCTTAGGTTGTACCCGAATCTCCGCTTCGAGTATCGGCGCCCATGGCGTGGTAGCCGCCGTCGACATGGATCATCTCGCCCGTGATGCCGGCAGACCAGTCGGAGAGAAGAAAGGAGATCGTCTTGGCCACCGGCTCCGGGTCGTCGGGCTGCCAGCCGAGCGGCGAGCGCTCGCCCCAAGCCTTCACCAGCCGGTCGAAGCCCGGAATCCCCTTGGCGGCGGTGGTGGCCAGCGGCCCGGCCGCCACTGTGTTGACCCGGATCCCGGAGGGCCCCAGATCCCGTGCCAGGTAGCGGGTGATCGACTCGAGGCCCGCTTTGCAGACGCCCATCCAGTCGTAGATCGGCCAGGCGACGGTGGCGTCGAAGTCCAAGCTGACGATCGAGCCGCCGGTTTTCATCAACGGCCTCAGGCCGGTCGCCATCGACTTGAGCGAGAAGGCGCTGGTCTTGAACGCCAGCTCCACGCTCTCCCAGGGGGTGTTGAGAAACTCACCGCCCAGGGCGTTTTGAGGGGCGAAGGCGACGGCGTGCAGGAACCCGTCCAGCCCGTCCCACCTGGAGCCGATCTCGCCGGCCACCCGCGAGATGTCCTCTTCCTTCGTGACGTCGAGCTCCAGGATCTCGGGCGGATCGGGAAGCCGCCGGGCGCTCATCTGGGTCAGCGCCATGCCCTTTCCGAAGCCGGACAGCACTATCTGCGCCCCCTGCTCCTGGGCGACCCGGGCCGCGGCGAAGGCGATGCTCTTTTGGGTGAGCACGCCCGTGATCAAAAGCCGCTTGCCTTCGAGGAGCATCAGTTGTCCGAGTCGGTGGTGGGGCGCTCGCTGTAGAAGGCGATCTTTGTGCCGTCGGGCGAAAACGCGGCGAACCGGTCGATGCCCTGGTTGGTGGTCAGCCGGCGCTGGTCGGAGCCGTCGGCGTTCATCACGTAGATCTCACGGTTCTGGTCGCGCACCGAGTCGAAGGCGATCCTCGTCCCGTCGGAAGACCAGGCGGGGAAGGTGTCGAAACCGGGGCTGTTGGTCAGACGGATCTGACCGGAGCCGTCGGCCTCCATCAGGTAGACCTCGAAGTTGCCCTGCCCATCGCGTTCGCTGATGAAGGCGATCTGGGAGCCGTCGGGGGACCACGCCGGCGAGCCGTCCACCTCCTCGCTGGCGGTCAGCACCTGCGGGTCGGAGCCGTCGGCATTCATCACGAACACCTCGTAGTTGTCGGTTCGGTTGCTCTCGAACGCGATCTTCTGGCCGTCGGGCGACCAGTCCGGCAGCCCGTCGTTGAAGTTGTTGTTGGTCAACCGCCGCTGGTTGGAGCCGTCGGCGTCCATCACGTAGATCTCACGGTTGCCATCGCGGTTGCTGTTGAACGCGATCTGCGAGCCGTCCGGCGACCAGTCGGGCGAGAAATCCTCGGCGTTGTTGTCGGTGAGGCGCTCGACGCCCGTGCCGTCGGCGTTCATGACGTAGATCTCGAAATTGCCGTCCCGGTTGGTGTTGAACGCGATCTTCTCGCCGTCGGGGGACCAGGCGGGTGAGGAGTCGATGCCCGTCGTGTCGGTCAGGCGGACCGCCCCTGAACCATCGGCGTTGATCACGAAGATGTCCTGGGTGCGGTCGGTCGGGGGAGGGGCCTCCTCCGGCGGGTCGTTGTTGCAGCCTGCGGTGACGAGCAGAAGGATCGCCGCCAGCCGCGACGCAAGGACCGCTCCTCTAGTTTTTCGCACGTGCCTTCCCTACCATCATTTGTCGTCTTATGAAACCCGGGGCAGCTCAGGACAGACTACTTCCCGCCTCTTGGTCTAGAAGCTTCCGCCACGGCCAGAGTGGACGCTATCGAATCCGATGCGGGCAGTGCACGCACCACCACCTCATCGAGAACCTTATCGTAATCGGCCAGATCCGCGAGGTACCCGGCGCCTGCGTCGATGACCCCGACGGATGCCACCGGCGCCCCCATCGCCTTGAAGTGCCTCGTGTATGCCGGGTAGCCGTTGTACTTGGCCGCCTCGGTGGCGATGCGTTCGCCGGCACCCTCGCCGACGGCTGCGCGGACGTATGCCGCCATCTCCGGCAGGTCCTCGCGGCCGGACCGATCGGCGCCCTCGGCCACCCGCTGCCTCGCCCAGGTGATGCGCTCGGGCAGCATCCAGTTGAACAGGACGGTGTCGGCGATCTCGCCGGCCAGCCGGCACATCCTGGGCCCCATGGCGGCCAGGCCGATGCGGGCTTCCGGGCCGAGAGAATCCCTAAGCTCGCTTACGGCACCCCGCACGAGCCTGAGCGGATCACGGGAAGACCCGGCGCCGACTCCGAGGAGGAAGCGGTCCAGAGGTATCTCCAGGTCCCGGACTGCCCGAACGATCTCGGCCGGGGGCCTGCGGTCGACCGCTACGACACCGACCGCCACCCGGATCGACTCGGTGGCCTCGGCCATGTTGGCTGCGGTGACGATGCCGTCGGCGGCCGGGGTGTCGTTGCTCCAGATCGTCGAGAACCCGAGATCCTCGACCCCGGCGGCGATCCGGCCGGCTCGTTCGAAGTCGCGGGTCGCGGGGATGCCGAACGCCCTGGTCATCCGGCGCTAGGGGAGAAGGTGGCCGGCGACCTCGGAGATCACCGGCCAGATGCGCTCGTCGTCGCGGGCGAGCTTGCCGAAGTCGTACTCGATGCCGTGGCGGTCCCAGGCAGTGCCGCTGGTCTCTACGCAGATCTTCGGGTCGTCGTTGAGTAGCAGGAACCAGAAGCGGTAGGCCGAGACTCCGAACGGGTCGGACTCCTTTACCGTCTTCAGCCGGTCGTGGGCTTCGGGAAACAGCTCGAACCGGCTCTCCCACACGCCACCGAACCCGTCAGAGGTGTCCAGGTAGCCGTTCTCGCAGTTCCAGAAGAACTTGCCGAACGAAGCGTTGAACGCGATGTGGGTCAAAAAGCCGGCGATGAAGCGGTAGACGGTCACCTCGTTGGTCGCCGGCCGCAGCTTGGCCACCGGCGGGAGGCCGGCGAAGGCCGCGAGCTTACGCATCGGCTCGCGGGGGTCGTCGGCGTTCAGGAACTCACCCCAGAAGTCGGGCCAGTTCTTGAAGGTCTGGGAGCCGTTCGGCCGGCGGAAGTGGTACTGGACCCCGCCGAGGCGGTTGAGGTCCAGGCGCTGGAAGGGCTGGAAGCCGGGGTCGAGGAGCAAAGAGAGGCTGTCGTTCTGGCCGCCGCCGGGGTGGGTCTGGATTACTCGGATCTTGGGGTAGCGCCGGACCATCTCGGCGGCCACCCGCCAGGACGCTATCTCCAGCAGCTGTCGGCTGGGGTGGCGCGGGGAGTAGGAGGGGGGTATCGAGCGGCCCCTCACGTTCTGCCCCCCCGAAGGGCGGCGCTATTTCTCTCATCGGAACCATGATTCGAGCGGTCATCCGACGGTGTCACTATGTGACCCTTTCGTTCGAAACTACCCTCTCTATTAACTCACGGCGACGTGCTTTACACGTAACGTACTATTGGTCCCAGGTTCATGCGATGCCCATTCTGCTCTCATCCCGAAGATCACGTCGTCGACTCGCGGATGGCCGAAGAAGGCCGGGCCATCCGGCGGAGGCGCCAGTGCGAGAGCTGCGGGCAGCGGTACACCACCTATGAGCGTATCGAAGAGATACCCCTGCTTGTCCAGAAGCGGGACGGAACTCGCGAGCCTTTCAACAAAGAAAAGTTGATCTCAGGCGTACGCAAGGCGTGCAAGAACCGTCCGGTCTCCGCCGAGGACCTGGACAAGCTGGCCGAGGACGTCGTCGACTCGGTCAAGGAGGAGGGCAGCAGCGTCGTCATGAGCGCCGACCTGGGCATGCAGATCCTCGAGCGCCTGAGGGTCCTGGACGACGTGGCCTACCTGCGGTTCGCCAGCGTCTACAAGGACTTCCAGGAGCTCAACGACTTCGAGAAGGAGCTCGGGCTGCTGCAGAAGAAGATCCCGCCGAAGGAGCGCTCGGCCCCCCCGACTCATTGAGCGAGACGGTCCGGGTCCAGGTCGTTCGCCTGGACCGTGAGATGCCGGCGTTGAAGCCGGCCCGCGACGGCGACGCCGGCGTCGACCTTCGAGCCACCGAGGCAGTCTCCCTGAAGCCGGGGGAGCGAATACTCATCCCGACCGGCGTCGCCGTGGCCATCCCTGCCGGGTTCGCGGGGTTCGTGCAGCCCCGCTCCGGCATGGCTATCAACAAAGGGCTAGGCCTGCTGAACTCGCCGGGGCTCATCGACTCCGGTTACCGGGGCGAGATCAAGGTTATCGCTATCAACCTGGATTCCGAGATCCTGGAGATCGCCCGGGGCGACCGGATCGCCCAGCTGGTGATCCTGCCGGTGCCGGCATGCGTCTACGAAGAAGTGGAGACGTTGCCGGAGACCCAACGCGGGGCCGGTGGCTTCGGCTCCACCGGCCGAAGCTGATCTCTTGGCCTCCGTCCCGCAGGGCTGATACGATGGGTCTCCCGCGGACGTGGCTCAGTTGGTAGAGCATCACCTTGCCAAGGTGAGGGTCGCCGGTTCGAATCCGGTCGTCCGCTCCAAATTTTCGAACGAGAATGTGCGTAGCCCTGGGGAACTCTTAGGTGCTATTAGGTCGTCCGATTGGTCTTGGACACGTAGTCCGTCCGTCAAACGTCCGTCCCAGGAATCGCACTGGCGCTTGTGGCAGGCCGGGTATGGGTTGTTCAGTCTGCGCACCGAACGCCGTGATCCGGAGAGCCGCCACACGGCCGGCACACGAAAGCGTGGACCGCGCTAGAGAGCTCACAAAAGGCCATCACGGCTCCCTGACCTTGGCGTATTAGCTACGGGGACGGGCACGTTACCCG
>DATABX010000354.1:0-13270 GCA_036259335.1 Actinomycetota bacterium | reverse complement strand
GGTCCGGGTGCTGAGGAACTCGCCGTCGTTGAGGTGCTCCAGCGCGGCCTCCAGGACCGGCAGCTCGGCCTTCGCCGCCGGGTCCCGCCGGGCCTTGGCCAGCCGGTTCTCGATCGGCCCCATGTCGGCCAGCAGCAGCTCGTCCCGCATCGCCCCGACGGCCGGCTTTCCGTCCTGCCCCCCGAACCCCGGGATGACGATCAGCACGGCGTCCATGTTGCGCAGCCGGGCGCTGGCCGCGGCCGCGGTGCGGGCGGTGGCGTGCACGTCGACCACCTCGACCTGGGCGTAAACCGTCTTGCGCGACGAGTGCAGCTCGGACAGCTTGTCGAGCCGCGGGTCGGGCACCGACACCGTCGCCACGTCGCCCGCCTGCTTCAGGCCGGAGATCGCCTGCCAGAGGGTGGTCTTGCCGGACCCGGAAGGCCCGGTGATGCCGACGGTCTTCACGCCGCTCTCGCCCATAATGGTCGAAAGGAGGTGCCATGGAGATCAGCGAAGCTGCAACCGAGGTCCTGGAGCGGGCGTACAACGCCGCCACCCGCTTCAACCCGGCCATAAAGATCCGCATCTTCAAGCGGAAGGGCGAGATCCAAACCGGCTTTGCCGAAGCCCCGGAGGACGGTGATCAAGTTATCGAGCACGAGGGGATGATCCTTTTCCTAGCGGCCGATGTGGGTGAGGGCCTCCTTGACACTACCGCGCAGCACGACCATCTGGTGATGCGCCAGGCCTAACGCCCCTCCGCCACCTCGAGCACGGTGGGGAACATCACCTCGGCCCACAGCTGGTAGCCGCCGGTGCCCGGGTGGAACCAGTCGGTGCTGTAGTAGCGCTCCGGGTGTTCCTCGAAGGCCTCGCGGGTGCCGGCGGCCAGGTCGATGTAGGCGATGCCCCGCTCGCGGGCTTCGGCCTCGATCCTCTTCGCCACTGCGGTCCCCCGCCAGCCGGAGATCGTCCGCAGCGGCTGCGGCATCACCGGCGACGTCCCCATGTGAGGCGGCCCGGCGACGACGATCTTCGCCCCGCTCGCCTGCATCCGGTCGAGCGCCGAGGCGACGTTGCGCTGCACCCGCCCGAGCTTGACCGCATGGGTGGTGTCGTTGGCGCCGACCTCGAGCAGCATGAGGTCGGGCCGGAGGGCGAGCGCCCGGTCGACCTGGGTCTCGGCGACGTCGCGGGTGGTGGCGCCCCCCACACCGACCACCTCCAGCGTCACGTGGAACTTCTGGCCCAGCCAGGAGGCGAGCAGCCACGGGAACGACTTCTCGGGGGTGGTCCCCACGCCGGTGGTCGTGCTGTCCCCGAGCACCACAAAACGCAGGTTGGGCAGCGAGCGGTCGCCGAACTGGCCCTTGATCGGCGCCGGCGGATCCTGCAGCGGGTACTCCCGGGTCAGCGCGTAGTACACCTCTCCACCCAGGAGAAGGACTATCCCGAGGCTGGCGTATCCCAGGATCTTGAGCGGCTTGGGTAGGTTCAGAGAGGCTTCAGCCCCACGATCTCGACCGTAAAGCTGCCGCGGGGGGCCTCGACCGTGGCGGTCTCCCCCACCTTCCTGCCGGCCAGCGCCCTGCCCATCGGCGAGGAGGGCGTGACGGTGCTGGCGCCGTCGACCTTCTCCTCCATCGAGTCGGCGAACAGGTAATCCTCGGTACCGTACTGGTCTTTGACCGTGACGATGAGCCCGGGACCAACCTCGTCGGCGCTGGTCGAGACCTCACGAACCACCGCCTTGCTGATGGTGTGCTCGAGCTGGCGGATGCGGGCCTCCATCAGGCCCTGGGCGTCCTTGGCGGCGTGGTACTCGGCGTTCTCCTTCAAGTCGCCGAGCTCCCGGGCGCGCAGCAGCCGCACGCTCATCTCCTCTCGGCCGGGGCCGGTCAGCTCCTCCAGCTCCTTGCGCATGCGCTCGAGGGTCTGGGGACTGACGTAGATGTCTTCGGGCTGTTCCATCCGTCTAGTATCCGATGCTTGGCGTCCGGGATGCAGAAATTCGGCGCTACTGGCCGGGAAGCCGCTCCCGCTCCGGGGCGTCGCCCCACGGATCGTCCGGCGACCGGGCCGGCTCGGTGGGAACGGTGCGCGCCCTTACCTTGCGGGCCCGCCCCCGCATGAAGCCGAGGGGAACCAGGAAGGGGAACCGTTTGGCCATCATCCAGCCACCGCTGCGCATCACGACCCGCCGGACCGCCGCGCGGGTGGGGGGCAGGAGCAGCACCAGACCGAAAACGTCGGTGAGAAAGCCGGGGGTGAGCAGCAAGGCGGCCCCGAAGAGCACCAGCACTCCGTCGACCATCTCCTTGGAGGGGAGCTCCCCCCGGTTGAGTGCCGCCCGGAAGCGCTTCCACACCGCCAGGCCCTCCCGCTTGGCCAGGACGCCGCCGGCGATGCTCATGGCGATGAGCAGCACGATCGTCCAGCCGACGCCGATGACCTGACCGACCTGGATCAGAATCGCGATTTCGATCAGCGGGACGATCAGGAAAAGGAAAGCCAGAAGAAAAGGCATCGTTGTTCAAGGGTACCCACAACCCAGGTTTCGATACAGAGGCAACCGCCAGGTTTCTACCGGGCGCTACTCCAGGCCCGAGACGTACCTCTCGATCCAGCCCGCTGCCTGGTCCGCCGGGGGCAGGCCGCGGTAGTCGCCGGCCACCCGCTCGGCGGCCACGGTGTAGGCATCGTCTGCGAGGACCTCGAGCAGCGCGGTGCGCACCTCGCCGGGCGACGGAGGTCTGACCACCACGCCGGCGTGCAGCGCCGCAATCCTCGCCGCATTTATCGGTTGATCGGCGAACAACGGGACGCCCACAACCGGCACGCCGGCGGTGAGAGCGCCGTGCACGCTGCCGAAGCCGCCGTGACACACCACCGCCGAGGCGTGGCGCAGGACGCTCGCCTGGGGGAACCAGCGCTCGATGTGGACGTTGGGCGGAGCGGGCATGGAAGCCGGGTCGACCGCCTCCCCGACGGTTGCCAGAACTCTCACCGGCAGATCGGCGAGGGCCCCGATCACCCCCCGGTACAGGTCGCCGATTCCCGGCATTCCCGGAGCGACGGTGCCGAAGGTGACGTAGACCAGCGGGTCGGGTTCGCCGGGCCACCAGTCGGGCAGGCCGGCCGGCTGGGAGTCCGGTTGCCGGAAGCGGTGGGCGTCGGCCGGCCCCGGGCTCTCCGGATCCTCCAGAAGCGGGGGGACGATCGTCAGATACGGGGTGCTTCGAAGCCGCTCCCCATGGGCGTCTCCGGGTAGACCCACCTCCTCGCGCAGGACCGCGAGGTGCTCGGCGGCGACCGGAAGGGCCCACTCCTCGGTGGACCCCAGCCCGACTGCGACCCGAACCTGCGGTATCCCGGCCAGCTCGGCCGCCACGCAAGAGCCGTACTCCGCCGACTCCCGGACCACCACATCGGGCTTCCACTCCTTCATCGCCTCCCGCATCCGGGGGAGCGTCGTGCGGGCATCGAGCCCGGCGAACACCTCTCCGATCACCACCCGGTTGGCCTCGTCGGGCGAAAGCGACTGCAGCCGGCCCACGATGGCGCCCCAGGCCTCGTCGGAGGTGTCGGCGCACGGCCACACCGGGAAGCCCCCGCGCTCGATGGCCGGTCCGAAGGCCGAGGGTGCGGCCACTAACACCTCGTGCCCCGCCCGCCGGCAGCCTTCGACGAACGGCACCAGCGGTCCGAAGTGCCCGGCGCCGGCGGTGGTGGCGAACAGGATGCGCATGCCGCTATTGAATCACCTGCGCAGCTTGTGGGTATCGAACATGTGTTCTATTCTGGAGCGGTGCGCTGGGACAGTCAGCTTCTGGAGCCACCGCAAGGTGAGACGGCAAACCTGCCGTTGTTCGGCCAGGACGCCATAGTCCGCCGGTTCAACACTCCCGAGTTCAAGGGCATGACGTTCTACGAGGTCCAGGCCAAGAGCATCATCAACCACGTGAAGCCGAACAACATGGGCTTCAACTGGACGATCAACCCTTACCGGGGCTGCTCGCATGCTTGTTCGTATTGCCTGGCGGGCGACACGCCGATTCTGATGGCAGACGGGAGGACGAAACCGTTGGCGGACATCCGAGCCGGCGACCGGATCTACGGAACAGTCCGTGATGGCAAGTACCGTCGCTACGTGGAAACCACGGTTCTCGACCATTGGTCCAGCGTCAAGGAGGCCTACCGGATTTCGCTCGAAGACGGCACCGAACTGGTGGCCAGCGGGGATCATCGTTTCTTGACTAACCGAGGTTGGAAATATGTGACCGACTCGCAGCAGGGCCCACTGACGCGACCGCACCTCACGTTGAACAATGAACTCCTCGGAACCGGAAAGCTGGCCTGCGGCCCACGCCATGGCGTCGAGTATGAACTCGGTTATCTAACGGGGATGATTCGGGGTGACGCCAACCTTGCCAGCTATTCGTACCAACGAGCGGGTCGAACCAACGGCGACGTTCATCGGTTCCGACTTGCATTGGTTGACATGGAAGGCGTTCAGAGAACCCGGCGATTCCTTGAACGTCAGAGTGTTCAAACGACGGAGTTCCTCTTCGCGAGGGCGGCCGGCAACCGCCGTGAAATCAACGCCATCAGAACTTCATCCCTAGCCGGCGTAAATGCGATCAGAGAACTGGTGTCTCTTCCTGTAAGCCCCACAGATGATTGGCGCAAAGGCTTTCTTGCCGGGATCTACGACGCGGAGGGCTCGTATAGTCGCGCCATCCTCCGGATCGCAAACGGCAACCCCGCGATCATCAACCTAGTGTTGGACAGCTTCGCCGCGTTGGGATTTCGGACGGTCGTTGAGTTCGCTAAGGGACGAACCCCGCCAATGCATTACGTGCGACTACTGGGCGGAGTTGTTGAACACCTGCGCTTTTTCATTTCATGTGATCCGGCCATCACGCGAAAGCGAACCATTAACGGTCAAGCGATCAAGAACAAAGCTCGACTGCGCGTCGTACGTGTTGAGCCGTTGCGCTTGCAGTTACCCATGTTCGACATCACTACCGGAACCGGCGACTTCATCGCCAACGGTGTCGTCAGCCACAACTGCTTTGCCCGGCCCACCCACACCTATCTCGACTTCGACGCCGGTCGGGATTTCGAGACCAAGATCGTGGTCAAGGTCAATGCGGTCGAGCTGCTCGCGCGGGAGCTGCGGAAACCCTCATGGTGCCGGGAGCACATCGCCATGGGGACCAACACCGACAACTACCAGCGAGCCGAGGGCCGGTACCGGCTGATGCGCGGGATCCTTAGGGAGCTGAACGCGGCCGGCAACTCCTACTCGATCCTCACCAAGTCCACGCTCATCCAGCGGGACCTGGACCTGCTGGTCGAAGGAGCCGCCAGGGCCGATGTCACGGCCTGCTTTTCGGTGGGCACGGTCGACGAGGAGGTCTGGCGTAAAACCGAGCCCGGGACCCCCCACCCGCTCAAGCGGCTCGAGGTCCTTCGAAAGCTGAACCAGGCCGGGATACCGTGCGGCATCCTGATGGCTCCGATACTGCCCGGCATCTCCGACTCGCCCGAGCAGATGGCGGCCACGGTGAAGGCGGCTGCCGCCGCCGGGGCGGTCAACATCACGCCGCTGGTCCTGCACCTGCGGCCGGGCGTGAAGGAGGAGTTCCTGCCCTGGCTGGAGAAGGAGTATCCGGAGCTGATGGGCGACTACCGGAAGATGTACCGGGGCAGCAACGCCCCGAAAGCGGTGGCCGAGCCTATCCAGAAGGCGGTCTACGCCCTGCGAGACCGGCACGGCCCCAAGAACGGCCCCGGCCATCGCCGCCCGAAGCCGCAGGCGCCTGCCCCCAAGCCGCCGGACCCTCCGGTGGTCGAGCAGATGGCGCTGGATTTCGGCGAGGAACCGAAGCGCAGGGCCCCCAGGTGGGCGTCCGGCCCGGTGAAGGGCTGAACGGCCGCCACCGCTACCGGGATCGCCTCGACGCCAGGTCGCTCAGCTTGCGGGCGACGAACTCCCGGTCGACCTGGTTCTGGGACAGCTCCAGCGCCCGCTCGTAGGCCGCAGTCGCTTCGTCGAGCCGGTCGAGCCGGGCAAGCAACTCGCCCCGCGCGATGTGCAGGTAGCGGTACGGTTCGGGCAGTCCCGCCTCCACCAGCCGGTCGATCACCTGAAGGCCCTCCTCGGTCCGGCCCGCCATCGCCACCGCGACCGCTCCGTTGAGCGCGACCACCGGGCTGGGGTCGATCCCCTCCAGCAGGTGATAAAGACCGGCGATGCGGTCCCAGTCGGCCGGCGCACCGTCCACAGTGCGCGCGTGCTCGGCGGAGATGGCGGCCTGGAGGCAGAACGGCCCCGGCGGGGCCATGCGCAACGCCTTCTCCACCAGTGCCAGCCCTTCGCCGATCTTGGACCGGTCCCAGCGCGTCCGGTCCTGGTCCGGTAGGAGCACGAGTTTCCCTTCGGCGTCGACCCGGGCCGCGCTGCGTGAGTCGTGCATCAGCATGAGGGCCAGCAGCGCCAGGACCTCCGGTTCGTCGGGCATGAGGCCGGCCAGCAGGCGGCCCAGCCGGATCGCCTCGGAACAGAGCTCGGTTCTGACCAGCGAGTCCCCGGCGGAGGCGGAGTATCCCTCGTTGAAGATCAGGTAGATGGTGCTCAACACCCCGCTCAGCCGGTCCGGCAGGTCGGCGTCGCGAGGCACCCGGTACGGGATCCGGGCGTCCCGGATCTTCGCCTTGGCCCGGGAGAGCCGCTGGCCCATGGTCGCCGGGCTGACCAGAAACGCCGCTGCGATCTCCGGGGTTTTCAGCCCGCCGAGGGTCCTCAAGGTGAGTGCTACCCGGGCCTCCGGGGCGAGCGCCGGGTGGCAGCAGGTGAAGATCAGGCGCAGCCGGTCGTCGACGATCGGGCTCAATGCTTCCTCCGGGCCGGCTTCCGCAAACCGGGGTTCGGCGAGCGCCAGGGCCGCCAGCTGATCTTGCTTTTGGCCCTGCCGCGCAGCTCGCCGCAGCTTGTCGATCGCCTTGTTCTTGGCGGTGGTGGTGATCCACGCCCCCGGCTGAGCCGGGGATCCCTCCTTCGGCCACCGCTCCAGCGCGACCAGGAACGCCTCCTGGACCGCCTCCTCGGCGAGGTCGAAGTCGCCGAGCTTGCCGATCAGCGTGGCCAGGACCCGCCCCGACTCGCGCCGGAACAGGGCCTCGATGTCTATGGGGAGGTCCGCCTCAGCCGGTGGTCCGGTTGCCGGCACGAGCTTCTTCGGCTCCGAACTCGGAGAAGTCCATTACCGGGCGCACCTCGACTGCGCTTCCCTCGCCGACCGGAGCCTTCCTGGCCCACTCCAGCGCTTCGTCCAGGTCCCGGCACTCCAGCAGGTAGAAGCCGCCGATCTGCTCCTTGGTCTCGGCGAACGGGCCGTCGCTCACGATGCGCTCGCCCCCGGCACGGTGCCGCACGGTCGTTGCGGTGCTGCTAGGGTGCAGGCCCTCGCCGGCGACGAATGCGCCGGCCTGCACCAGCTCTTCGGTGTAGCGGTTCCAGAAAACCATCCGCGCGGCCACCTCGTCCCGGGACAGGTTGACCTGCTCGTCGCCCTCGGTTCCGCCCAGCAAAAGAAGGTACTTCATCGCACAACTCCCTCACTCTTGCAGCCTTTCGCTGCGTTCAGCCTAACGACGTGCGGGCGCGCCGATTTCGACAGTGGGGAGAATAATTTTCGGAAGAATGTCCTGGCCGATCGGCCGAGGGTGGTTTGTCATCCTCCCCCGAGCGGCTCAAGGCCGCTCGAGGGAGGGACGCTTACTCAGGCTTCGCGGTCGAGAGGAAGCTGAGTCAGGCCGCCGGCGTTGGAACGGGGCGGCCGGAAGTCGTAGACCTTGCAGGAGATCGTCTCCCACTCCGGCCGCACCGGAAGCGGAATCTCGTCGCTCTCCGGGTCGCTCCAGAGGCGCTCCTCGCCGAGTCCCGCAAGAAAGTCGCGGACCAAGGTCCAGACGAAGAATGCTGCCGGTATCGCTATTGCCACTTGAATCCAGGTCATTGCCTTGGCCTCCGCACTGCTGAATGCTTGATTTTTTGTTCGTGTCTTAACCAACACCGCCAACGCCGCCCGCGGGTTACACCCCGGCAGAATTTTCGAGTTCTAAGGAATTGAACTGCGGACGCGACGGTTTATTCCGGGAAATGTCCCCCGGACGGCTGGTTTATGGTGTTCGAATCTAGTCATGGCCAACTTTGTGGGTCCGAACGCGTTTGAGGGGCTGCCTTCGACGCGAAGGGACCAGCCGGAGACTATGAGCGAACCCCTGGCCAAGCCGGAGCACGAGGCCCTGGCGCGCATCGCCTACGGCATAGCCACCCAGATCCTCCGGGACCACTCGGAGGCGATGGACGTGGCGAGCGAGACGATGATCACCCTTCTGGCCCGCTTCGAGCCTCCCTCCAACAACGAAAGCTACGTGACGACCGTCGCCAAGAACCTCGCCAAGAACAAGCTCCGCGGCCTGAACCGGCAGCGCAAGCGGCTCCAGTGGTGGACCGATCAGCGCCCCGAGCGCGACGGCCACGACCCCGACCGCCTCCTGTCCCGGCTGGTGATCTCGGAGGCGGTCAATACGCTCCCCAAACGCCAGCGTGAGGCAATCACCTACTGCTACCTGGAGGGGATGGACCGCAGCTCGGCGGCCCGCAGGATGGGCGTGGAGGTGGCTTCGGTCAAGACCCACCTGAAGCGCGCGTTCCGGGCGCTGCGTGAGGATCTTTCCGATGAGGCGGAGGAGCTGCGGTGAGCAAGCAGCCGATCGTTCCCGACTTCGACGACCAGTTCTGGATGGAGGTCAACGACCGCGTGGAGCGGGTCCGCAACCTCACCCGGGAAGAACTCGGCCGGGCCGAGCAGGAGCTGCTCGCGGTCGAGGTGGAAGTCGCCGGCGAGGTCGTTCCGGTGTTCCCGGCGCCGTTCTGGGCCCGGGTCGACAAGCGCGCGGCCAAGGTGAGGCGGATGGCGCTGGACGAGCTGGCCGACGCCGAGGAGCGTCTGATGAACCAGCCCCCGGAGGCGGGCGCTGCTTCACGGTCCCGGCCGGCGATTCTGCGCGGGCTTCCCCAGCTCAGACCCATCTCTCCCCGGGCGCGGGTCAACGCGCTCGGCTTCGTGACCGCGGTCCTGGCGGTTCTGATGCTCCTGCCGCAGGTCATGCCGATCTCCAGCTTCGCCGGCGTCCGGCCCCGGGGGCCGCTGGGCATCTTCTTCTCCGCGGACGACCCGGAGGCCGAGGCCCCGGGAGCCGAGTCGGGGAATCCCGGAGCCGGCTCCAACGGCACCAGGGTCAAGAACGACGAAAACGAGCCGGCGAGCCGGTCCGGCACCTCGGCCGGCACCTCTCGCACGGCCCCGAAGGCCGCCGGCACAAACCCCTCCACGGTCGCCGAGTACGGGAATCCCGGGCCTTCCGGGTCCGGGGGCGGAGCCGCGGGCGGCAACGGTGGCCCTGGCGCTTTGGCGGAAGGCGCTGCGGGCACCTCGTCTCCGGGAGCGGTCAACGCCGGGCCGCCGCCGGCGGCGCCGTCGAACCTGCTCGTAACCGCGGTGGACGACAACTCGGTTCGGCTGAGGTGGAAGGACAACTCGGCGGACGAAACCGCCTTCTTGATCGAGCGCAAGGGTTCGCCGGTCTCACGGGAGTCGGTTGCAGCCGACACCAAGACCTACGTGTGGCAGGGACTCCCCGCCAACAGCGAAGCCTGCTTCAGGGTGCGAGCCCGCAACGACGGGGCCTCCTCCGACTGGCTACCCGACGAGTACGAGTGCGTGACGACCCACGCCGCCTTGAGCAGCCCGGGAGCGGTCAACCTTGTGCCGCTGGCTTGCGCGAACGAGGGCTCGATGTCGGCCGGCGTGAAACGGCAGGAGGCCAAGATCACGTTCCGGAACCAGACTCCCCAAACCGTCAACCTCTACGCCCTGGGAGCCGAGGGGGTGCGGGAGCTGACACCGACGGCTCTGGCCCCCCAGGGGTCGACCACGGTCAACACCTTCCTCGGGCACCCCTACGTGGTGACCGGGACCGGCGAGACCGCCGGCTGCCTGGCGATCTTCGAAGCCACCAGCTGGAACACGGTGGCGACCATCACCGACCCGGCTGCGTAAAGCCCGGCTCGGACCCGAAGTCCCAACGACCGGCGGCGTCCCCGGGTCGTGTGCCCCGAAGTGATCAGCCGGACTTGATGAACCGCACGCGGACCTTGCAGTCCAGCAGGAACTCCTTCACCAGATCCGAGTCCCCGTCCTGCTGCAGCGGGGCCACCACCTCCCGCAATCCGGAGTTGGCGATCAGCTTGGCGCACTCCAGACACGGGGGCCGGGTGATGTAGAGGGTCGCTCCGTCCCGCTGGTGGGGATCGGCGTAGAGGATGGCGTTCGCCTCGGCGTGCAGGCCCAGGCACGGCTTTTCCTTGTCGCCCGACCGCCCCCGGGGGCAGCCGCCGGCGTCGCAGTTGGCGTGGCCGGATGGAGTGCCGTTGTAGCCGGTCGACCTCACGTGCCGGTTCGACACGATTACCGCACCGTGCCTTTGTTGAGTACAGCTGGACCGGGTCGCCGCCTGGCGCGCCAAATCGAGGAAGTAGGTGTCCCAGTCGGTGGGAGGCTTGGCCTTGGGCATGCGGCGCCATTGTGCCAGAAACGGGAAAATCGCCGCTCCCGAACGCACGCCGGTGCCATCGCTGGTACGGTCGAAGGGTGAGCCAGGAAACCGATCTGCTCCTTAGCTGCTGGGTCGCGGAGGCTGCCCGATCCGCCGTGATGTCCTCCCAGGGACGGCAGGAGTCCAGCGTCCAGACGGCCGCCCGAGCCCGGATCCTGGCGTCGGCCTGCAACGCCCACGGCGTGCGGATCGTGCCCCAGTTCGCCACCCGCCACGCCGAGTTCCTCGGGCACGTCTCCGGCTCCGAGGAGGAGATGGGGGCGCTGGGGATGATTCTGCTTCAGCGCCTGGGCTCCTTCATCGATGCCCACAGCCGGCCGCTGCTGAGCGACGAGCAGCACAGCAAGCTGGTGGACCTCGGCCAGACCGAGCTCGACGAGGTCAACATGGCCCTCATGGCCGGCAAGCTGTTCCCGCCGCCGCCCGCCGTTTGGCCGGAGGCCGAGGAGCAGAGGGCGCCCGGCAACGTTCTGGCCCGCTTCGGAATCCTGGGCGACCCCCATGTGGGGCTCATCGAGACCAACGAGTCGGTGATCACGGCTCTGGGGCAGATGGCGGCCGACGGCGCCTCGTTCGTCGTGGCCAACGGGGACCTCACCAAGGACGGCGCCGAGGAGCACTTCCACACCGCCCGCAAGATCTTCGACCAGTCCGAGGTGCCGGTGCTGGTCACCCTCGGCAACCACGACATGTGGGGAGGCGAGGGCGAGTCGCTCGGGAAGACGAGGTTCGAGGCGGCGTTCGGGATCTCCCCGAACACCGAGCACACCGAGAACGGGGTGCGCGTGATCGTCCTCAACTCGGCCGACCCCCGGCGCTCGCCGTTCCCGCCCTTCGACATGATGACCGGGGAGTTCAAGGATGCGCCGCCGCAGACGGTGCCCGGCGGCATCTTTTCGCCGGAGACCGTCGAGTGGATGAGCGGCCTGGAGCCCGCCGGACCGACCTTCATCTGCCTGCACCACCCGCCGTTCCCGTTCCTCGGGGTGCCGCCGCTGGTCTTCGGACTGGACGAGGGCAGCACCGCCCACCTGGCGGAGCTGGCGGTCAAGGTCGACGCCCAGGCGATCTTCGTCGGCCACTCGCACCGGTGCCACGTGAACTTCCTGGAGGACGTGCCGGTATTCGAGCTGGCGTCGGCTACCGACTGGCCCTACGGGTACAACATGGTGGAGGTCACCGACCGCGGGTGGTCGCTCAACCTGCGGCCGATCGACTACGAAGCAGAGCTGGACCCCATGAGCCACCGCGACTACCTGTTCCGCCGCTACGCCACCGGGCCCGCCGAAGCCCGGGCTTTCCGGGCGCTCAAGGAGGCTTAGCTCCGCCCGCTGCCCATCACGTTCCAGACCGCGTGGGAGATCCTCCTGCGCAGGGGCCCCATGGCAACCGTCTGGTAGTAGACCAGGCTCCACCAGCGCTGCACCCGGACCTCGGTCCGTCCGCTTGAGATCCCCCGGCACGTGGCCTCGGCAACCGCCTCCGGTTTCATGACCAGCCAGCGCAGGAACCACCTGCCGAGCAGGTGGTCCATCGGAAAGCCCTCGGTGTGCACGAAGCCGGGGTTCACGACCATCGCCTGCACCCCCTTGTCGTGCATCTCGGCCCAGAACGACTCGGTGAACCCGACCATCCCGAATTTCGAGGCGGTGTACGGCGAGGAGCTCGGAATCGGGATCCGGCCCGACATCGATGCGACGTTGACGATCACCGGGGTCCTTCCGTCCCGAGGGGCTTGGGCCACCAGGGGGAACAGGGCCTGGATGCACCAGATGGGGGCGACCAGGTTCACCCGCAGGACCTCCTCGACCTCCTCCGGGCTGGCCTCGACGATCCGGTTCGGGCCGGGAATCCCCACGCTGTTGACCAGGACGTCGACTTTGGGCGAGCGATCGGCGACCACCTTGGCCATCGATTTCACCTGGTCGATCTCGGAGACGTCGCACACCACGTAGGAGTGCGGCGGCCCGCCCATCTCCGCGACCAGCGCCGCCAGCTTGTCCTCCCGGCGGGCGACCGCAACCACCGTGGCGCCCCGCTGCGCCAGCGAGGAGGCGACGGCGCGCCCGATCCCGCTCGAAGCGCCGGTGACCACGCAGGTGAGCCCGTTCCAGTCCATGAGTGAGGAGGCTACCCGGTAAGGGGCGTTATATTGCTGAACTCGTCCCCTTCCCTGCTCCGGAGACCGCTTGACCCAAACCCTGATCCACCTGGTCCGCCACGCCGAGGTCGAGAACCCGGACAACATCTGGTACGGCCGGCTGGAGGGGTTCGTCCTCTCGGAGCGGGGCCTGCGCCAGATCGTCGCCCTGGCCGACCACCTGGCGCTGAAGCCGATTGCCGCGGTGTACTCCAGCCCGCTCACCCGGGCGGTTCAGACCGCCGAGGCGATCGCCGCCTCCCACGGCCTGCCGGTGAAGGTGATCGAGGAGATCATCGAGTCCGAGGCCAAGCTGCAGGGGCTGCCGGGTGACCGCCGGCTGTTCCGCAACCCGGCGAACCTGCGCTACTTCGTAAACCCGCTCCGACCGTCGTGGGGTGAGCCCTACCGCAGTATCCGCGAGCGCATGGGACGCGCGGTGGCCGCGATGCGAAA
>DATABX010000353.1:0-2175 GCA_036259335.1 Actinomycetota bacterium | reverse complement strand
GCGTGACCCTCGAGCCCCGGCGCCGGGTCACGCTCAGTGGAAGCCGGGGCATCAGCGACTCGTAGGTCGAGCCCTCCGGGAACAGCGCGTCGAACAGGGTGCCGGCGAAGAAGTCGTTGGGTACGGGAGGAGCCAGGCCCTGCAGGGACTCGACCGCGTTGTCGATTGCGGTCACTCGAAGCAGCGTGTCGGTGGTGACGTGCACCCCGTTCACCCGCACCACCTCGCGCCCGTCCTGCTCCCCGGTGCCCTCGATCGAGATCGACCCGTCCAGGGTCTGGGGCCCCCTGGTCCAGCCGGCGGGGAAGGCGGCGTTGTCGTCGAAGTTGTCGCCCTCGGAGAACTCCCGGTCGGGAATCACCGGGTTGAGCAGGTGGGCCCTCAGGGCCAGGTCGGCCATGCGCACCGCTCCCAGGTCGCCGAACGGCCGGATGGTGTCGGGGTCCAGCAGGTCCGGTTCGCCGTCTGCGCCCTCCTTCAACACCAGCCGGAAGTCCTTGTCGCCGGGGACGAAGACCACCCGGCGCTCCAGCGCCGAGCTCTCCTCGGCCTCGGCCAGGAACCCCTCGGCGGCCGCCTCGGTGATCTCGAGCGTCACCTCGGGCCGGCCGTCGCGGACCTCCACCGACTCGATGAGCGTCAGGTCGAGCGTCGAGGTCTGGGGTTCGGCCGGGTGGGGGCCCTGGCCCTGCAGGGTCTGCGAGACCTGCATGCGGTAGGTGAACCGGTCGCCGTCCCGGTACTCCCGGGCGTTGCCGCCGTCGAGAAGCCGGGACATCGGGGGCCGGGGGACCTCGTCGTGGTGGCCGGAGTCGGTCGTCGGGCTCGGCAGGTCGAGGGGACCGTGGACCTCGTCGGCCCGGGCGGCGCTCATCGAGGAACCCACCGCCAGCAGCACGGCCACCAGCCCGGCGGCGAAGCGGGTGCGAAGCGAAGCCGTCATGCCCGGGCCGGTTTGCCGGCGGCCGACTTGGCCAGCACGTCTTCCCGGGCCGCGGCCAGCGACCGCAGAAGTGCGCCGAGGCGGGGCGGCGAAGCCACCAGGTCGGGCGCGATGCCCCGCTCCTGGAGCGACGTGGACGCCACCTCCCCAACCGACGCCAGGTAAACCCGCTGCGCCAGAGCCTGCTGCAGCTGCGGCTCCATCCCGAGGCCGGCGGCCACCTGGAACAGGTTCCGGATCTGCGGGGCGCTGGTGATCAGCAGCGCAGAGACGCCGCCGCCGGCCAGCGCCCTCACCAGCGACTCGGCCGGCTGCCGGTCGGCGGGAATTTCCCAGCGGTAGGTCGACACCTCGATCACCCGGGCGCCGGCCGCCTCCAGCGGTCCGGTGAGCCCCGGGACCGGCTCCCCGTGGCGCTGGACCGCGACCACGTCGCCTGGCCGCACTCTGTCCTTCATCCAGGCGGCGATCTCCCGCGAGGTCTCGTCCGGGGGAACCCACGCCGGTGTGAGCTGATGGCTTCGCAGCGCGCTCGACGCCTTCTGCCCCCGGGCGATCACCTGAGCCCGGCCGAGGGTCGAGCGGAGCTCCTCGAGCAGGCCGTGCTCCCCGGCCAGCGAAAACCACCTTTTGGTCCCCACGCCGGTCAGGTGAACCGACCACGCCGCCGGAGCGTCGATGACCTCACCGGTCGCCTGAAGGACGGGGCTCGGGTCGCCGACGGGGACCTCTTCGACCGTAGGCCCGATCAACGGAGTGCCGCCCCAGCGCTCGATCAGCCTGCCGGTCTCCACTGCCCGGCGGGCTGCGGGGACACCGATCACCATGCCGGCCAGGCCGTCGGGTGCCGGCAATTCGGGTTCGGGGCTCATACCATTCACGTCCTCGTCGGCGGTGGGCAGTCCATTTTAGGGGGGTGCCGGAGGAAACCCGCCTGCCGGGTCTCGCCGGCCGATCTTCGGGGTGCCGGTAAACTTGCCGATCATGACTTTGGACGAGGCCCGGGCGCTGATGCACGAGTGGGTGACCAGCGACGCCCTGCGGATCCACATGGAGTCGGTCGCGGTCTGCGTCGGCGCCTACGCCGACCGCCTGGACCCGGACGACGCCGAGCGCTGGCGCATCGCCGCCCTGCTGCACGACTACGACTACGAACGCTTCCCGACCCTCGGCGACCACCCGTTCGTGGGGGTGAAGGAGCTCGAGCGGCTGGGGGTCGACGAGGACATCCG
>DATABX010000352.1:0-1828 GCA_036259335.1 Actinomycetota bacterium | reverse complement strand
CCGACGACCCGGCGCTGGAGTCGCACCGCATCCCGCTGGCCCAGCGCACCGCGTCGGTGTGGCACGTCTACCTTCCCGACGTCCGGCCGGGCCAGCTCTATGGCTACCGGGTGGACGGCCCGTTCGATCCGGACGCCGGGCACTGGTTCAACCCGGCCAAGCTGCTGATCGACCCCTACGCCCGGGCTGTGGCCGGCCGGGTGCGGTGGAACGAGGCGCTGCTCGCGGTGCCGCCCGGGGAGCAGCTCGCCTCCCTGCCCGACCCCCGCGACAGCGCGGGAGCCGTGCCGCCGTGTGTGGTGGTGGACGACGCCTTCACCTGGGGCGACGACCGGCCGCCCCGGACGCCGTGGAACCGCACGGTGATCTACGAGTGCCACGTGCGCGGAATGACCATCCGGCACCCCGAGGTGCCGGCGCAGCATCGGGGAACCTATCTCGGCCTGGCGTCGGACCCGGTGATCGAGCATCTGACCTCGCTCGGGGTGACCGCGGTGGAGCTGCTCCCGGTCCACCAGTCGTTCGACGAATACCACCTGAGCTCACGCGGCCTCAGACAGTACTGGGGCTACAACTCGATAGGCTTTTTCGCCCCCGAGCTGCGTTACGCCACCGGGAGCCGGGGCGAGCAGGTGTCGGAGTTCCGGACGATGGTCAAGACCCTGCACCAGGCGGGGCTGGAGGTGATCCTCGACGTCGTCTACAACCACACCGGCGAGGGGAGCCACCAGGGGCCGGTCCTCAGCTTTCGGGGCATCGACAACGTCAACTACTACCACCTGCACCCGGACGCCCGCCGGCACTACAACGACTTCAGCGGCACCGGCAACAGCGTCCGGCTGGCCCACCCCAACGCATTGCAGCTGGTGATGGACAGCCTGCGCTACTGGGTGGAGCAGATGCACGTCGACGGCTTCCGGTTCGACCTGGCGCCGATAATGGCCCGCGACTACCGGGCGTTCGACCGCAACGCCGCCTTCTTCCGCGCGGTCCAGCAGGACCCGGTGCTGTCGCAGGTCAAGATGATCGCCGAGCCCTGGGACCTGGGGGAGGGCGGCTACCAGCTGGGCAACTTCCCCGCCGGCTGGGGGGAGTGGAACGACCGCTACCGCAACTGCATCCGCCGGTTCTGGCGCGGCGACGACGGCCAGGTGCCGGAGCTGGCGTCCCGGCTGGCCGGGTCGTCGGACATCTTCGAGCACAGCGGGCGGGGGACCGAGGCGAGCATCAACTTCGTCACCGCCCACGACGGCTTCACCCTGAACGACCTGGTGACCTACACCGAGAAGCGCAACCTCGCCAACGGCGAGGACAACCGGGACGGGAACGGGGAGAACTACAGCAGCAACTGGGGAGAGGAGGGGCCCAGCACCTCGCCCCGGGTGGTCGACCTGCGGGAGCGGATGAAGCGCAACTTCCTGGCGACCCTGCTGTTCTCACAGGGTGTGCCGATGATCCTCGGCGGAGACGAGATCGGCCGGACCCAGCTCGGCAACAACAACGCCTACTGCCAGGACAACGAGATCAGCTGGGTCGACTGGAACCTGTCGCCCGAGCAGACCGAGCTGGCGGAGTTCACCCGGCGGCTGATCGAAATCTACCGGGAAAACCCGGTGCTGCGCCGGAGGCGGTTTTTCTCCAACACCCGGCCCGAAGGCGAGCAGACCAAGGACCTGACCTGGCTGCGGCCGGACGGGTCGGAGATGACCACCGACGACTGGCGCAACCCGCACAACCACGTGCTCGGGATGATGATCCCCGCCTACGCCGCCGACGAGCTGGACGACCAGGGCCGCCCGGCCGCCGCCGAGACCCTGCTGCTGCTGCT
>DATABX010000351.1:0-1541 GCA_036259335.1 Actinomycetota bacterium | reverse complement strand
TGACCTGCACGCCTAACCGGAGGGAACCATGGACAGCTCCAAGAACCCGGTCCGCATCGAGTTGACTCCCGAGCAGAAGGCCAAAATCCGCAACACGACCGGGAAGGACGCCGAGGCGGTGGAGCTTTCGGTCGAGGAGCTGGAGGAGCGGATCGCTCCCCGCGCCCGAGCGTAACAGGCCTCTCTCCGAGAGACGCCGGCTCGTGTGTCCACGAGCCGGCGCTTTGCTTTGCGGCGGGGTCCGACCCGGATTCACGATGCAGCTTTGGCCATTTACGAAAGATTCACGCACCGGACCGACATTGCATCCGAGTTCTTCGCCCGCACTAGCGGCTGCTACACCATCAGGAGGGAAGCATGGACAGCTCCAAGAACCCGATCCGTATCGAATTGACTCCCGAGCAGAAGGCCAAGGTCCGCGACGCAACTGGCAAGGACGCCGAAGCGGTGGAGCTTTCGGTGGAAGAGCTCGAGGAGAGGATCGCTCCTCGCACGAAGACCAACAGGCCGCTCTAGTTGCCTCTCAGGAGCGCCGGCCCGGGACTCGTCCCCCAGCCGGCGCTTTGGTACCTGCCGCAGCGCAGCACGAGGATCGGCAGTACCTCAGCTTCACGGAACGCCTCGCGCCATTCACGGAAGATCACAACCTTTCCCCACACCGGCTGCGGGTTCTTCGCCAGATCATGAAACGCCAGGACCAGCCGCAGGGAACCATGGACCTTCCAAGAGCTCGGATCCGTATGTACTTCACTCTCGAGCAGAAGGCCAAGGTCCGCGAGGCGACCGGCAAGGTCGCCGGGGCGGTGGAGCTCTCGGTGGAGGAGTTCGAGGAGAGGATCGCTGCCAGGAAAAGGGAATTCACCAAGTAGGCTCGACCAGTGATCCAGCCAGGCACCGGCCGCGACTCACATGGCCGCCGCCTGGCGTTAAGCCCCGCCCCTCTATCCAAACCCGTAACCGCATCACATACTCTGGCATGCCTGACGTACTGAGCGTACCCCCCGCTTCCCTGGAGGAGTTGCGCAGGGAAGTCGAACGGCTGCGCCTCCTCCACCAGATCACGCTCGAGTTCAACGCCACCCTGGACTTCGACCAGCTGCTGCCCCGGGTCTTCGACCGGGTCCTTGCGGCTGTGGGTGCCGGCGGCGGATCGCTCTGGATCGCCGAGGGTGACATGCTGCACTGCCGCCTGGCGGTCGGGGGCGGCGCCGCGCGACTGGTCGGCGCCCAGATGCCGGTCGGGACCGGCTTCGTCGGCGACGTGGCCAAGAAGCAGCGCACGACAGTAGTCATGGAGGCCGTGCGGGACCCCCGGTACCAGGAGGCGACCGACACCAACGAGGACAGCATCTCCTCGACGGTCATGGCCGCGCCAATGGTGGCGGGGGGCGTGACTGTCGGCGCCATCCAGGTGGTGGACAAGCGGACGGGGACGGGTGTCTTCGACGCCGACGACCGCGAGCTCCTGGAGGGCCTCGCGGCAGCCGCGGCCGGTGCCATCCGGAACGCCCAACTTCACGGCGCCGAGCGGCGCGCCCGCG
>DATABX010000350.1:0-4334 GCA_036259335.1 Actinomycetota bacterium | reverse complement strand
TCCGTCGACCTGGACCTCGTCGACCTTCATCTCGCCCCCTTCGGCAACCACCACCGTGTTGTCCGAGGCCCGGACCTCGGTGACGTACAGCGGCAGCCCGACCCCGATGCCCAGCCCCTTGCGCTGGCCGACCGTGTAGTGGGCGAAGCCCCGGTGCCGGCCGAGCTCCCGGCCGTCCGGGGTGACGATCGGCCCCGGCACCGAGCCCTCCGGCACCTGCTCGGCGATAAAGCGGTGCGTATCGCCGTTCGGGACGAAGCACAGGTCCTGGCTCTCCGGCTTGTGGGCGGTCCTCAACCCCAACGACTCGGCGATTCCCCGGATCTCCGGCTTCGAGTACTCCCCCACCGGGAACCGGGCCAGCTCGAGCTCGGCCTGGCCGAGCATGTAAAGCACGTAGCTCTGGTCCTTGCCGTGCTCGCGGGCCCTGAGCAGGCGGTAGCGGCCGCCGGCCCGGTCGGTCCGGGCGTAGTGGCCGGTTGCGAGCACTTCGGCGTCGTACTGCCGCGCCCGGTCCAAAAGAGCGGCGAACTTGATGCTCCGGTTGCACTCGACGCACGGGTTGGGCGTCAGGCCGGCCGCGTACTGCCGGGTGAAGTTGTCGATGACCGTGGCGGAGAACTCGTCGGCGAAGTTCAGGACGTAGAACGGGATGTCGAGGACCTGGGCAACCCGCCGGGCGTCCTCCGCCGCATCGACCGAGCAGCAGCCGCTCTCGTTGTTGGCCGCCGCCCCCTTCCAAAGCTTGAGCATGATGCCGGTGACCTCGTAGCCGTCCTCTTTCATCAGTGCGGCCGCAACCGAGGAGTCGACCCCGCCCGACATCGCCACGACGGCCCTGCGCTTGCCCACTTCTCAAGCTCCTCTGGCGAACCTGGGGGCGATCGATCGCAGCCGGGTGACCACCTGGGCCACGGTGTCCACGACCTCCTCGACGTCCAGATCCAGACTCCCGCGCCCCAGCGAAAGCCGCAGCGACCCGTGTGCCAGCTCGGGCGCGATCCCCATCGCCATCAGCACGTGCGACGGCTCGAGCGAGCCCGAGGCGCACGCCGACCCGCTGGAGGCCGCCACCCCCTTGGAGTCCAGCATCAACAGCAGAGACTCCCCCTCGACGCCCCGGATGCACACGCTAAGGATGCCCGGCACCCGGGGAGCGCCGCCGGCGTTGACCGTTACGTCGGGAATGGTGTCGAGGATTGCGGTCTGCAGGCGGTCCCGTATCTCGGCCAGGCGGACCGCCTGATCGCCGACCTCGGCCGCCGAGATCTCCGCCGCCACGCCGAACCCGACGATCCCGGCGACGTTGGGAGTGCCGCTGCGCAGCTCCCGCTCCTGCCCGCCGCCGTGGAGCTGCGGGGCGATCGGCGTCTTGCGCCGCAGGTACAGCGCTCCGACCCCCTTGGGCCCCCCGAGCTTGTGGGCGGCAAAGGCGGCCATGTCCACGCCGAGCGCGTCGACATCGACCGGGACCTTGCCCAGGCCCTGCACCGCGTCGGTGTGGACCAGAGCCCGGCTGTGTCCCTTGACGATGTCGACGATCTCCCGCAGCGGCTGGATGGTTCCCACCTCATTGTTGGCGAGCATTATCGAAACCAGAACCGTCTCCGGCGACAGCGACGACCGGAGGGCGTCGAGGTTTACCAACCCGTCGGCGTCGACCGGCAGGAAGGTCACGCGGCAGCCCTGCCGCTCCAGCCACTCGGCCGAGTGGAGGACGGCGTGGTGCTCGATAGAGGACACGATCAGATGCCGGCGGCGAGGGTCGGCCTTCGCGATGGCTCCCTTGAGTGCCAGGTTGTCGGCCTCGGTCCCTCCGGCGGTGAAGACCACCTCCGAAGGTTGGGCGCCGATCGCAGCAGCCACCTTCTCGCGCGCCTCCTCGAGGCCCTTTTTCGCCTCGCGGCCGGCGGCGTAGACGCTGGAAGGGTTGCCGAAGTACTGCTGCTGGTAGGGCAGCATGGCGTCGATGACCTCGTCCATCATCGGGGTGGTGGCGGCGTGATCCAGGTAGGTCATGAGTTCCCATTCTAGGGCTTGCCAGTTGCTCCGTTACGCCTGAGCGGCGCCGCGGTCGCGCTGCTTGGCCACTGTTTTGTCAAGCCGCTCGAAGGGTAGGTACCGAACAGGTGTTTATGGGGCAAATGCCCGAACTGCGGAAGAAAGGAAACCAGCCCATGGCTGACAATATGGATAAGGAGATTCGCGAAGCGAGCGGTGGCGACCTGCAGGACAACATCGAGGCCACCGAAGGGACCTACCAGTTCGCACCGCCTGAGCCCACTAGCGGCGGCAGCACCGGCGGAGGCGGCGGGGGCGGCGCAGAGTCGCTGCCCGGCACCGACAGCCCACAGGCCCAGGAGGCCCGGCAGGAGTTCCCCCGTGCCTCGGAGAGCGAGACCATCCAGGCAGCCGAGGAGGCCAAGGCATCGTTCGGCGGCACCGGCGGAATGGGCGGCGGCGGAGTAGAGAGCGACGCCGACCCGGCGATCGCTACCGGCCAGAAGCCCGGCATGGGCAGCGGTGAGCAGTCCGGGGGCGGCGGCGGCGAAGCCCCGAGCGCCCAGGACGTCTCGGACCAGGCTGAGGCAGGCGACGAGCTGACCACCGGTCAGAAGTTCGCCGGCATCCTCGGAAGCGACGAGAACATGAAGTGGGAGTCGAAAATTGCCGAGAAGTTGAGCGGCGGGGACGACTCCAACCAGTAGAAATCCAGGGCTTCAGAGCTTGGAGAAGTACTCCACTCCGTCGTCTTTGATCTCATTCGCCGCCCGGCCGTGCTCGACGAGCACGTCCAGGTGGGCGATGGCGTCCGAGACGGCCAGGAAGCGGCCGTAGGACTCCGCCTTCGGGTAGAGAACGGCCGACACATCGAACGCAGTAACCCCGCCGGCTGTCAGGCATTCGCTGACCTGGTCCAGCCGGCGGGCGTGATGCTCCCGCATGTAGGCGATGGTCTCGGCCGGGTTGGTGATCACCGGCCCATGGCCCGGGTAGACCATCGTGAGATCCAGCGACTGCAGCAGATCCAGGGTCTCCAGGTAGTGCTTCAGGCTGTGGCGCCGCCGGCTGGGCGAGTCGCCCTCCGGTTCCAGGATCGGCTCCAGCAACGGGTTCGGGTAGGCGTGCGGCAGAAGCGTGTCGCCGCCGAACAGGATCCTTTGCACCGGCTCCAGAAACCCCATGTGACCGTCGGTGTGCCCCGGGAGTGAGATTGCCTCCAGGGTGAACCCGCGGAACTCGAACACCTCGCCGGCCGCGATCGGCTTGCACTTGAGCTGCGCCACCTTGTGGACCCGGTTCACCCGTTTCTCGAGCTTGGACAGCTCCTTCAGCAGCACCTCGGGAAACCCGCACTCCTGCAGTCGGCGGCTCCACTCCCACGCCGGCCCGGTGTCGGCGATCCGCTCGATCTCCTTCTCCCCCATGTAGGCCTTGACGCTTCCGGCGCCGTTGCAGATAAGGGGAACCAGGCCGTAGTGGTCGGGGTGACCGTGGGTCACGAGGATGCGCTCGACGGACTCAAGGAATAACCCTTTGGCGGCGAAGCCGAGCTTCAAAGCGTTTTCGGCGGCCAGGGTGTTGACCCCGGCATCGATGAGAGTGACCGGTTCTGCGGCCACGATGAAGGCATTGACCTGCCCCACGCCAAACGGAGTAGGCAACGCCAGAGTCTCGACGGGTAGGGCTTGGTTCAACCGCATCGGGATCCAGGATAGCCCGTGGGTCCACGCTGCGTGGGAACCGGTAACCGAAGGGATCCTGCGACTTCAAACGTCCCCCTATGGGTTACGCTCGGCTCCGATGAACTCGCTACTCCCCCGCCGATTTCAAGTGCTCTGGCTCAGCGCCGTCCTGCTCGTCTTGGGTGTTGTGGCACCGGTCGCCCCGGCGCTTGCGACCGCCGCAGAGTCGCCGACACCGTCGCCGACGGCGAGCCCCCTGCACACAACGCTTCCGCCCTTCGAGTCGCCCGGCGAGACGCCGCTTCGTCCGGTGCGCACCCGCCAGGACCGGATCATAAGCACGATCGCGCCGATAGCCATGGTGTTGGTGCTGATAGCCGGCCTGTACATCTACTGGCTGATCCGCAAGGGACTGTAGCGGCTGTCGGGGGTTAGCACACCCATATGCCCTGCGGCTGTTCCAATTGAATTAGAGCGGTGCAGACGACCGACATCGAGCGGGTTGGGCAGGCCATTCAATCCCACCTCTGGTGGCAGCCCATGCAACGGAAGCACAACCAACAGCCAACGCCTTCTCCGTCAGTCGTATGAATCAAATCGACGAATCCCAGTCGTAAGTCCGGGCAGATGAGCGGCCCAAAGATCCTC
>DATABX010000349.1:0-5184 GCA_036259335.1 Actinomycetota bacterium | reverse complement strand
TAGGAAGGCCCGCACCGACTCGGGATGCACCACCAGCACCCCGTCCGGCTTGGCGAGCCGGGACGCCAGCTTGGCAAGAAACTTGTTAGGGGCCACGCCGACCGAGACCACCAGCCCGGTGGCTCGCAGCACCCGGTGCTTCAGAGCCTCCGCCGCGGTCGCCGGATCGGGCCAGAGCCGCCGGGCCCGCCGGATGTCGAGAAACGCCTCGTCCAGCGCCAGCGGCTCGACCGCCAGGCTGAACGAGTCGAAGACCTCGCGCACCTGCTTCGACCTGGCGATGTACGCCGGGAAGTTGGGCGGCACGAAAACGCCGTTCGGGCAGAGCCTCCGGGCCTGTGCGGTCGGCATGGCGGAACGGACACCGAAGCGGCGGGCTTCGTAGGAGGCGGAGGTCACCACTCCCCTTCCGTACGTCCCCCCGACCACCACCGGCAGACCCCGGAGGGCCGGGTTGTCGAGGACCTCGACCGACGCGTAGAAGGCGTCAAGGTCGGCGTGGAGGATGGGGGTGGCCCACGTGCGGTCGTCCGAGTCTGAAAGCCCGGAGCCGGCGGAGAGGTTCACCGGGGCGGGACGAGCGCCCGAAGGAGACGCACGGAGATTTTCACCTCCGGACGCTCACGAGTCCCACGTTTTCCGGATACCGAACATGCGTTCGCACTTCAAGTTAGAGCGTTCGACCGCCCGAGTCAAGGATTCCTACTGGGAAATGTCGATCGTCCACGGGCCTACCGCCGTGACGTCGACGAGGTAGATGCCGGCCTCGTGGATCTCGACCGTCTTTTCTCCGGTGAACCGGCCCAACTCGTTGGCGAGCAGGGTGATGACCGTGCCGTCGGACGCCTTGATCAGCTGGGGGGCGAAGAACCCGTCGCCTTCGTGGGACAGCCGGAACCGTGCCGGTCCGACCGCCAGGGCGAAGAAGTCGGATGCCTCCACCCCGTCGCCCTCGAGCTTCTTGGGCGGAGCGTTGGCCTCGGTGGGCACCGACTGGTCGATCTCGACCGTCCACTCCCCCTGGGTGGCGATGTCGAGGGTGTAGTCGCCCACCGGGAGACCGACTGCCTTGGACCCCTCGAAGTTGCCGATCTGGTTGACCAGAAGCTGCATGTCCTCGCCCTGTCCGAACGTCACGACGAAGTTGCGCCGTCCTTGATGGGTCAGTGTGATGACGGTGAGGCCGCCGCCCGCCTTGAAGGTCTGCTGCTTGCTGCCGGAGCCCTCGAAACGCTGGGAGTCCACTCTCTCGATCCTCGGCGGCTCGGGCGTGCCCGGCCCGCCGGTCGGAACCGGCGCCGCAACGGTCGGTCCCTCGTCCGAGCTGTTTACCAGGACGATGGTCAAAATGATCGCCCCGACGAAAAGCAGGATTCCTCCGCCGATCACGTACCACTTGAACTTGCTCCAAAAATCGTTCATCTCAGCCTCTCTCGACGCGGGCGCGTGAACATCCAGGTCGGAAGTCTAATCCGGTCGGGGTCCGACCTTAGAAGAAACCCAAAGCCGAGCGGGCAAGTTCACTCATCTTGTCCGGACCCCAGGGCGGCGTCATGGTCATCTCCGAGGTCACGCTGGAGATTCCTTCGACGCTTGCCGCAGCCTCGCGGATCTCGTTCTCGATCTGCGCTCCTGCAGGGCAGCCCACCGAGGTGAGGGTGAAGGTGATCTGCGCCTCCCCGTCGTCGGTGACTACCACGTCGTAGACCAGACCCAGGTCGACGATGTTGATTCCGATCTCCGGATCGGTGACGACTTTCAGTGCTTCCATTACCTGCTCAGAAGTTGGCATGGGCCAAGTTTAGTGCACCCCGGAGGGCTAAAGAGCGGTGCCTCGCGGGGCGGCCCGGAGGGCAGCCGTGAGGGCGCGGGCGGCGCCGGCCGGATCGTCGCTGGCGGTGAGCGCACGAACCACCGACACGCGGTTCGCTCCCGCCTCCACCACCGCGGCGATGTTGGACGGGTCGATACCTCCGATGGCGAAGACCGGCTTGGACGCGCGGTCGGCGGCGAAACCGACGAGGTCCAGCCCGGTGCCCGGCCTTCCGGGCTTGGTAGGGGTGGCGTAGACCGGACCTACTGCCGCGTAGTCGGCGTCGCCGTCGAGGGCCGCCAGCAGCTGCCGGCGGGAGTGGGTCGACACGCCGATGATCGGCACCGGGCCCATCTGGCGCCTGGCCTCCTCCACCGGCAGATCGTCCTGGCCGAGGTGCACCCCGTCGGCGCCGGCGGCGACTGCCACGTCGACCCGGTCGTTGACGATGAACAGGGCTCCGAATTGAGCGGTCCGGCGCCGGACCACCGAGCAGTGCTCGAGGAGCGGCCGGGCCTCCATCTGCTTGCACCGAAGCTGGACCATGTCGACGCCCGCCTCGAGGACCCTTGCGAGGAACCCGTCGAGGTCGCCGGTTTGAACCGTCTCCGGTGTGACGAGATATAAGAAGGAGCGATCCAACCGGGCGCGCAGCTCTCCGGCGGCCTTTTCGGCTCCGGATGGATCGGTCATTCGGGTGCCGCCAGCCGCCGGTGCGTCCGCCGGTTATTGTTTGGCATCTTTGGATACGGTCCGGTCAGGGTCGTCAACGCGGCCGCCGTGCGGCGAGTCCGCCGTCCATAGAACAAGGAGGTGATAGTTCGAGTGTTCGAAAACAAGCAGGTAATCGTACTCGGTGAGCGCGACGGAGTTTCCGGCGGCGCCATCCAGGCCTGCGTCGAAGCGGTGGGGAAGGGCAAAGTTGCCTTTGCCGCCACGGAGTGCTTTGTCTGAACGGCCTCCGGGGCCATGGACCTGCAGCACCAGGAGGTAATCCTGGCGCTCTCCCAGCAGCACGGACCTGAGAACCTGCTCATCGTATTGGGATCGCCCGATGCGGAGAGCGCCCAGGTCTCAGCCGAAACCGTCGTGCTGGGAGATCCGACCTATGCAGGTGCCCTGGCCGAGGTCCAGTTGGGCCTCGACGTATTTCACATACTCGAAGACCAGATCCGGTCCGAGATTCCCGAGGACGTCTTCGAGGAGCAGGTCGGCCTGATGGCCGACGTCCTGGACGCCGAGGGCATCGCCGAGACCCTGAACGCGATAAGGGCGAAGAAGCCGACGAACGTCTGAGCGGGTGTAGTCTGGTAGCTGCCGGAATCGGCGGGTCAAGGGGACGATTCCGGCTACGGGCGAGCAGGGAGGTTCAGCGTGGAGCTCCTGCGGGTCTCCCAAACCGAGGCGCGACGGTTCCGGCTGGTAGGGAGGCTCGACCTGTCGTCCGTCGATCGATTGTCGCCGGTCGAAGCCACGGTGGCCGAGGGAGGCGACCTCCACCTCGACCTCTCCGGACTCAAGTTCCTGGACGGCGCCGGTCTGGCGCGCCTTTCGGCCCTGGCGCGCAGTCTGAATGCCGGATCCGGCAAGCTCGTCGTCCTGCGGCCACCGCGGCCCATCGAGCGGCTGCTCCGCCGAATGGTTGCCAGCCACAACCTGGACAACCTGGTCATCTCGCGGCTCCCGGCGGTCGACGGCGACTCCTTCGAAGCGCCGGTCCCTCCCCGCGACCTATCCAGGGTGATCGTCACCGACTACGCACCGGAGGCGGCCTGTCTATTGGTCGCCGAGCTGGCTTCGAGCACCGTGGAGGGCGCCCACTCGATCTCGGTCTCCACGGGCCGGACCTCAGACCTGGTGTGTGCCGCCTCCACCTCCGAGCTCGCCGACGAGATCGATGCCCTGCAGATCGAGCTGGGTGAAGGCCCGACCATCGACGCGCTGGCTTCCGGGCGCCCCGGCGGCTCGGACTCGCTGATCAGCGAACGGCGGTGGCCCGAGTTCTCCAACCGGGCGATGTACCGCGGGATCGCGTCGGTGCTCTCGGCGCCGCTCCCCGCCCACGCCTCTACCTTCGGCGCAATCACTCTCTACAGCACCCGGGAGCAAGCTTTCTCCCCGGAAGCCGAGGAGGCCGTGGAGACCCTTGCCGCCCAGGCGGCCGTGGTGATAGCCAACTCCCTCCTTTACTGGCAGATGGCCGAGCTGGCCGACCAGCTGAAGCAGGCCCTGGAGTCGCGGGCG
Organism: Actinomycetota bacterium; assembly: GCA_036259335.1. Lineage (GTDB taxonomy): Bacteria > Actinomycetota > CADDZG01 > JAHWKV01 > JAHWKV01 > JAJCYE01. The sequence goes on along the minus strand of DATABX010000349.1, from coordinate 1,127 downwards.
GTCATCGACCAGGCGAAGGGCATCCTGATGGCACGGGACGGCATGTCGGCCGACGACGCTTTCGCCACCATGCTGAGGACCAGCCAGTCGGGCAACGTCAAGGTAAGAGACATCGCGCAGAGGCTAGTGCTCTCGGCGCAAACCGGGGCCCACGTGAATGACCTGCGGGAATGACAAAGAGCGTGGCGTCCGAGACCTCCAGCCTTCCCCCGTCCGGCAGTTCGTGCGCGACTCCAAACCTGCTCGTTTCACCCTCCAGACTTTAGTGCTGCGGGCGTCAATTTAGGCTTGACATTCAGCCACGCATGGTGAATCCTTAGCACCCTCAGTAGCGGGAATGTAACCAGGCGATTCAGGTCGCATGGACCTCGATCGGCGAAAGAGTGGTCCGATGGATCGCGGAAGTATTACCGGAATTACTGGATTCACTTCAGCCACATCAAATAGCATGGCGGCAACATTCAGCGCGACAGCTGCTTTCCAAATAAAGAGGAGAACAAACTCTGATGGCTAGGAAACACAACAGATTGAGGCGGAGACTTGGAGCGCTCACCGCTCTGACCACTCTGGCCATGATGCTGGCGCCTCCGGCGAGTGCGGCCGTCCCGTTCAAGGACGCCGCTTTCGGCGGTTACGCAACCGGCACCTACCTCCACGTCGACGCCTTGACCATAGGCGCCACGCCGACGGTCAAGATCGACGCCGGCTTCGCCGGCGCGTCGGTGAACTCCAAGGGCCTGACCTCGCAGGTCACCGACAAGCTCGGCCGGCCGGTCTCTCCGGTGGTCGGCGGCAAGAACAGCTACGGCGCAGGCTTCGGCCTCGACGTAAACCTGCTCGGCGGCGACCTTCTCGCCCAGCAGCAGGCGGCGGCCGCTGCGCCTCCCTCCACCGACCTGGTGACCAAGCGGCTCGTCGACCTGTCCAACGTCCTTCCCGGCGTCCTTGCCGTGGGAGCCCTCGAAGGACGGGCACAGGCGCGCTACGACGCCAACACCTGCATCCTCGGCGCCGACATGAGCTACGGCCAGGGCGACGTCGCGGACCTGAACCTGCTCGGCGGACCGCTGGGCGACCTAACCGACGCCCTGCTCGGCATCCTGGTTGCCCGGGTTGGTGCCGAGCAG
>DATABX010000348.1:0-3648 GCA_036259335.1 Actinomycetota bacterium | reverse complement strand
GACGGTGGTGGGTGCTTGCTGCTCTCGCGGTCCTGGTGATTTACGGCTGGTGGGCCACCGGGTTGCGGCCGTTCACCGCGCCGGCCCTGGTCGTCACTTTGGCCACCGGCGGGGTGGTGCTCGCGGTGGGCGCCCGAACCGGCCGGCGCCGGCCCGGGGGGACGGAGAAGCCCTCCCCGCCGGTGGCGGCCGCGGGTCTGGCGGTGTGGGGCGTTCTGGTGCTGGCACTGGCCGCCTGGGAGGTGGCCGCGTTCGTGCAGCTTCCCCGCTCGGCCCACCCGACCCTCAGCGCGCTCGCCAACCTGGCGTTCGAGTCCCACCCGGTGAGGGCCGCCGCTTTCGTCCTGTGGATCGCCGCCGGTTACGGAATGGCCCGCCGGTGAGCTGGGAGGCCACGGCCGGCGGCTACCTCGTGATACTTCTCGCCGCAGCAGCGGTGGAGCTGGCGGCGCGCAGCAAGGGCCGCTGGCCTACGCTCGGTCAGGCTGTCGCCGCAGTAAACCGGTTCCGCACCGGGCGGGCGCTGCTCCTGGCCGCCTGGCTCTGGGCGGGCTGGCACCTGTTCGTCCGAGCGAGCTGGGGCTGATTCGGGTTTACCATGGGGCCCATGACCCGAACCCAAGCGATCGTCCTGCGAGCGGCCGCCCTCTGGACCTTCTACGTGTGGGCCACCCGCATCTGGAACATCGTCCAGGAGCCCGGCCACTCGGCTGCCTTCAAGCTCGTCCACAGCGCCCTGGCGCTGGTCTCCATCGCCTTCGCGGTCGCCATCCTGGTCGTGACCTCCAGGAACCGCCGGGGGAGCAAGGTCTCCGGTTAGACCACCGGACCCGGCTCCATGCCCAGCGCCCGGTCCGCCGAAAGCGCTCCGGGTCCGAGCAGGGCTAGCGTCAGGCCGCCGGCCAGCAACAGGAAGTCCAGCTCGGCGCCCGTGCCCTGCTGGCCTATGAAACCGGCGTCCAGCTTGACCAGGGCGATGGTGAACACCATCTCCAGCGCAAGCAGCAGGGCGACGATTCGGGTGCCCAGACCAAGGATCAACAGGATGCCTCCCCCGATCTCCAGGATCGTCACGACGTAGCTCATGAGGTCGGGCATCGGCACGTTGAGCGAGGTCAAGAAGCCGGCGAATCCCTCGAGGCCGTTGCTGACCTTCTGGTAGCCGTGGGCGATGAAAACTATTCCCACCGCGACCCTCAGGACGGTGCCGGCGAAGGGTGCGAGCCGGGTCAGGAATGCGGGCGTGCGAACGGTCCGTGCTGGCATGTGGTCCCCCTTTCGCCGGCGAACGCCCTTCTTCTCAGACCGTACCCGGCTGACTAAGGAAGCTTAACCCTGCGCCGCCGGCATTCGGAAGTCAGCGGTCCACCGGCAGACCGGCGGCCACCAGGTCCTCGGTTCCGGTGACCTCGATCGTGCCGGCCTTGTACCGGCGCCGCTGCCGGCGCTCCAGCCGCCGGGCGACGCGGCTGAGGGCGAAGTTCACCACCAGGTAGATTGCCGCCACGGCGACCAGGGACTGCAGCGTGTTCTGGAAGAACTCGCCCGCGATCTGGCCGGTTCGCAGCAGCTCCTCGAAGCCGACGACGAACGCCAGGGAGGTGTCCTTCAGCAGGGTCACGAACTGGCTGACGATCGTGGGTAGCATGCGCCGGAACGACTGGGGAAGGATCACCAGACGCATGGCCTGGCCCCGGCGCAGCCCGATCGCGTCGGCCGCCTCGGTCTGGCCGCGGTCGAGCGAGAGGATTCCGGCTCGGAAGATCTCTCCCAGCACCGCCCCGTTGTAGGCGATGAGAGCGACGCACACCGACCAGAACCGGGTCAGCTCGATCCCCAGCCGGGGCAGCGTGAAGAAGCTGAAGACTATGAGAAGGATCAGCGGGAACCCCCGGAAGAACTCGACGTAGGCCCGGGATACCGTACGGACCGGCAGGCTTCGGGACAGCCGGCCGAGGGCCAGGGTCATGCCGAGCGCGCACGCCAGGACCAGCGAAACCGAAGCTGCCTTCAGGGTGTTGAGCAGCCCACCCCAGAAAAAGCGGATGACGTCCGGGTCGAACAGGGTGGTCCAGAGCTCCGGCTCCAGCTGCCCGGCCTCGGCCAGCCGCCGAAAAGCGATGTAGAACAGCAGCGCCAGGAACGCCACCGCAAGGCCCGACGCGGCGGCCGCCCTCCTGCGTCCCCGGGGGCCGAGCGCGTCGCCGAGCGCCGGGGCTACCACGCCTGCCCCCGGCTTCGGGCGGAATTGCGGTCGAGGTTCATCGTTTGATCGCCGTCCGCTGCTCGATCCGGCCGACGACGTAACCGGCGGGCAGGGTCAGGAGCAGGTAGGCCAGCGCCGTGCCGAAGAACACCAGCAGCGGCTGCGACGAGTCGGTGATCAGCCGCTTGCTGATGAAAGTGAGGTCGAAGACCGAGATCACCGATGCCAGCGAGGTGTTCTTCACCAGTGCGATGAACAGGTTGCCGAGCGGCGGAACCACCGACCTCAGCGCCTGGGGCATCACCACCAGGGACAGCGTCTGGACGAAGGTCAAGCCGATCGCCCGGGCCGCCTCCGCCTGCCCCCGGGAGACGGTGTTGACGCCGGCCCGGATCGCCTCCCCCACGAATGCGCCGGTGTAGACGGCGAGCACGATCGCCGCCGAGGTGAACTCCGGGTAGATGATCCCGATGTTCGGGAAGCCGAAGTAGAACAGCACGATCAGCACCAGCGGCGGGATGTTTCGGATGGTCTCGACGTAGGTGGCCCCGGCTGCCCGGAGAGGCAGCACGGGGCTCACCCGGAACGAGGCGATGATCATCCCGATGACCAGGGCCCCGGCGAAGCTCACCAGGGCCAGGGCCACCGTGTTCCGGATTCCTACGCCGAAGGAATCCAGGTTGTCGAGGAGAACCTCCATCCGCTAACTGCTTCTATCGAGGCTCTCCCGGGGCTCAGCTGGTCGGCGAGGCCGTCGCCGTCGGGGATGCCCCGGCCGTCGGGGATGCCCCGGCCGTGGCGGTCACCGTCGGGGTGGGCGCCGGGGAGGCGGTGCCGGTCGAGGTGTAGCGGTCGACCTCGGGAGGCTCCGGCGCATCGACGCCCGCCTGACCCACGGTGGACTCGAACGCCTCTTCCCAGGTCCCGTTCTCGTAGCTCTCCTCCAGGGTGTCGTTCAGGAAGTCGCGGAAGGCATCGTCGCCCTTGGGAATGCCGATCCCGTACGGCTCCTCGGTGAACGTGTTCTCGACCACCTTGAAGTCGTCCGGGTTGTCCTTCACCAGGCCCAGCAGGATCACGTTGTCGGTGGTGACGGCGTCCACGCGGCCGGCCCTCATCGCCTCGGCGCAGTCGGTGTAGCGCTCGAACGAGATGGACGTGTCCGCCTGGGGCGCCTGCTCCTGCACGTTGCGGAGGGAGGTGGAGCCCTGCACCGAGCAGACCCTCTTGCCGTTCAGGTCCTCGACGCTCTCGACGTCGTCGTTGTCCCTCATCACCATGATGTCCTGGCCGGCGATGAAGTAGGGACCGGCGAAGTCGACCAGCTGCTTGCGGGCGTCGTTGATGGTGTAGGTGGCGACGATCATGTCGACGCTGCCCTTCTGGATCTCCGCCTCCCGCACTGCGGACACGGTCTCGATGAAGTTGATCTTCTCCGCCGC
>DATABX010000347.1:0-7051 GCA_036259335.1 Actinomycetota bacterium | reverse complement strand
CGAACGCATGGTCGAGAAGATGTTCGGGCTGGACTTGGGGAACGAGCAGCAGCGGCGGGGCCAGCGGTTCGTGGAGACGATCTCCGCTGCCGGCGAGCTGGACAACCTGTGGAAGAAGCCGGAGAACCTGCCCGACCTGGGCGAGCTGGGCCAGCCCCATCGCTGGCTGGCCCGCGTCGGGACCGCCTGAGCCGGAGGCCGCCAGGCCCGCGACGCCGCGAGCAGAGTCCCCCCGGTGCTTTGTTGCCGCGTCCCCTCCTCGAGCTCCGAAGACTGCCGAACCTGCTTCCCATGAAGCTATTCGGATTTCCTCAGCGGAAAGATTGGGTGGATAAGTGGAAAGGGGGTTTCGCACCTGCCGGGTCTGGTAACCAAAACCTGGACTTTACCGCCTGCCAAATTTTTAACCGGAGAGCCAATCCGATCTAGACACGTTCTCAGATATTCGGTAAAGGTAGCCGTCGAAAGGGAGGTAAGGCATGACTCTGGCTCAAAAATTCGCCACCGCGTTCGGGGGAGTGTACGTGCTCATAGCCGTTCTGGGCTTTCTTCCGTTCCTGGGTGGAACCCTAAGCCAGGACCCGGACCAGCTCCTGGGCATTTTCGGCATCACCGCAGCGCACAACGTGGTGCACCTGCTGATCGGCGTTGCGTTCCTGGCAGCGTCCCGCACCGACGCCAACGCACGCACGGCCGCAATGGTGATCGGAGCCGCCTACGTCCTCGTGGGGATCATCGGCCTGTTCAACCTCGACGTCGTTAACGACCTGTTGAACATCAACGGCGCCGACAACGTTTTGCACTTCGTCTCCGGCTTCGCCGCCCTTGCGGTGGGCTTTGCGGGACGAAGGCCCGTCACCGCCTGATCCTGGCGATGCAAAAGAGGCGGCCCTACGCGGCCGCCTCGTTTGCATTTCTTTTCTCCCGGGGCATGGTGATAAAGTAGGGGTCGAGGGCACAGCCCAGGTCCATGCGCACGTGCAGTACCAGCAGTCCCTCCATGCCGGCAACCGGCAAGGTTTCCATCGAAGGGAGGGAATGCAGATGGCCACTGGTACGGTTAAGTGGTTTAGCGCCGAGAAGGGATACGGATTCATCTCACGTTCTGACGGAGACGACGTGTTTGTTCACTTCAGCGCCATCGAAGGTGACGGATACCGCAATCTCGACGAGGGTCAAACCGTCGAGTTTGAGGTCACGCAGGGGCCCAAAGGCCTCCAGGCGTCCTCCGTCCGTCCGGTAGACACCGCTTGAACTTAGCCTCCTCGGTAGCCTGGGAGGGAAAAGTCGGGGATGCCGATCTTCGGATCGAGATCCCGCCATCCGGTCGTATCCATGCCGAGTGGAAGACGCCCGCCGGTACGCGCAACAAGGTCGTCGACTCAATCGAGCAGCTCGAGCGCAGCGTCCTCTTTCAACTCATAGTAGGCACCGAGGGCGGCTCCAAGGTGTGCGAAGAGGTGGCCGATGCGGTCGCACTCTCGCTGGCCAACCGCAGCCCCTCGACTGCCCGGGAGCAGAGCCCCGCCCCCCCGCCTCGCCGGCGCAGCCGGCCGGGCGCCCCGCAGCAGCGCCGCCGGGGCGGCGCCGGCGGCAGCCGGGGACGGCGCAGACGCTAACCGAAGCCCAAAAACAAAAAGGCCTGCGCATCTGCGCAGGCCTTTTTGTTTGGTGCGGAGGTTTTCAGCTGGCGACTGCGACCGGCTCGGGCGCCGAGGCCGGGACCGAGCAGGTAGCGCAGTTGGGGTCCTTCCGCAGCTTCAGCTCGCCGAACTCGGTCGTCTGAGCATCGAAGGTCAGGATGCGCCCGACCAGCGGCTCTCCGTAACCCACGAGGATCTTCAGCGCCTCGTTCGCCTGAAGGACTCCAATCACTCCCGGGAGCACGCCCAGGACACCGGCTTCCCCTCAGGTGGGGGCCAGCTCGGGGGGCGGAGGCTCCGGGTGCATACACCGGTAGCACGGACCTCCCTTCGCCGGCCAGAAGGTGCTGGCGTAACCCTCGAAGCGGTAGATCGAGCCGTAGATGCTCGGAATGCCGTACTTGTACGCCGTCTCGTTGATCAGGTAGCGGGTGGAGAAGTTGTCGGTGGCATCGATCACCACGTCGAACCCGGCGAACACCTCGTCGACGTTGTCCGGGGTGAGCCGCTCCTTGTACACCTGGACGTTGACGTCCGGGTTGAGCTCGTTGATGGTCTTTCCCGCGCTCTCCGCCTTGTTGATGCCCACCCTCGCGGTGGAGTGGATGATCTGGCGCTGGAGGTTGTTCTCCTCGACGTCGTCCATGTCGACGATGCCCAGGGTTCCCACGCCGGCTGCCGCCAGGTAGTACAACGCCGGTGAGCCGAGCCCTCCGGCTCCGATCACCAGCACCTTGCCCTGGGCGATCCTCTGCTGGCCGGCCTCGCCGACCTCGGGCAGCACGAAGTGCCGGGAGTACCGGTCCGCCTGCTGATCGGTCCACACGATGGGCTGGACGACCTTGAGGCCGGCATCCTTCCAGCCGGTGAAGCCGCCGCTCATGTGCCGGACGTTGCTGTAACCCATCTGCTTCAAGGTCTCGGACGCAAAAGCCGAGCGGTTGCCGCCGGCGCAGTACACGATGATCGGCGCGTCCTTGTCCGGAACCTTGGACTCCGCCTGCATCTCCAGGTACCCGCGGGGCACGTGCACTGCGTTGGGGAGGTGGCCCCTGCGCCACTCGTCGCTCTCGCGAACGTCAACCAGGGTCACCTTCTCGTTCTCGGCCAGCTGCGCGACCTCGTTCGGCTTCAGCGCCGTCGCCGCCTTCTTGGCTTCCTTGAGGAGATCTTGTCCTGTTGGTGGTGTCATATCTGTCTTCGCCGCCTATTTATCCTATTTGGAAGTGACTAATCTGATTATAGCGACGGATGGCAGTTAGATGATGCGCCGCGTCTTCAGATTACCAGTGGGGCGACCTCTTCCATGAACTCGGTCACCGCCTCGGGATCGCAGATCTGGAACGGCAGGATGCCGAAGCTCAGGATGATCTCACTCACCCCGATCCGCTCGAAGCAGCGCACCCGCTCGGCGATCTGCTCGTAGGTGCCGGCGAGCTTGTCGTGCGCCCACCACGAAAACGACGAGTGCTCCGGCCTGGCGGACGGCCCGCATGCAAGGTACCGCCGCCACCGGGCGGAGATGTCCCGTTCGGCACGGCCGGGGAGGGTGTGCAGGCCCACCGTCTTGCGAACCGCCGCGGGATTCCTGCCCGCCCGGGCCGCCGCCCGGTCGACCACCTCCACCCGGCCGGCAAAGTCCTCCGGCGTCCACGCCCACACGCTGTTGAAGCCGTCGGCGTGCCTACCGGCCAGCCGGGCGACCCGGTCCCCGGCTCCCCCGACGAAGACGGGCAGCGGCGACGCCGGCCGGGGAATGCAGCGGGCGGCGTCCAGCCGGTAGTGACGCCCCTCGAAGCTCAGCCGGCCCTCCGCCAGCAGGCTCCGGATGATCCTCACACTTTCGGAAAGCCGGTCGATCCGTGCTCCGGGCACCTCGAACGGGATGCCTGCGGCCTCGTACTCCGCCTCGAACCAACCGGCGCCCAGGCCGAGCTCCACCCGGCCGCCCGACAGGACGTCGATAGTCGAAACCATCTTGGCCAGCACGGCGGGGTTTCGAAAATCGTTGCAGGCGACGAGGGATCCGAGCCTTACCGTGGAGGTCTCCGAGACCAGGGCCCCCAGCCCGGTGAAGCACTCCAGCGCCCGCTGCCTCCCGGGTGGGCCGCCGTAACGGGACAGGTCGTAGAACAGGTGGTCGGAGAGCCAGACCGAGCTGAACCCCAGCGCCTCGGCACGTTTTGCCCACTCCAGCACCGAAGGCCACCCGACGCGCCCCTGCTCGGGCAGGGAGAAGTCGTACTGGGGCAGCGCCAGGCCGAAGCGCAACTAGATGACGGGGAGGCTGAGCCCCGAGTCCCCGGAGGATCCGGCGAGCTGGGCGAACGCCTTCTCGAGGGCGTCCCGCGCAGCCCGGGCCTCCCTAGCCCCTTCGGTCCAGCCCTCCATGCCTTCCATCGGGTCCAGCGCCGCCGCTACCGTCTGGCCGCCCTCCTCGAAGATCACGATGTTGCACGAAAGGTGGTCGCCGGTGTCCAGCCCCGGGCCGCCGAGGTTGCTGCTTACAATCAGCTTCTCCCACACCGCCATGAACAGGTGCCGGCGTCCCGCCTCGTCGCCGATTCCGGCCGGAGCCGGCATCTCGGAAAGGATGCTGAATCCGTGCGACCGCAGAGCGATACGGGCCCGAAGGACGACCTGGTCGAAGGCCAGGTTCGTGCGCACTCCAAGCCCAAATTCCGGATCCACCCTCCTATGCTACCGGCATGAAAGACCGGTCGATGCTGGGATGTGCCGTAAACCTGTCCGAGGGAACTGACCTGCCGCTCCTACAGCGAGTGGCCGAGGAGGCCGCCGGCTGTGCCCACGTGCTCGATCTGTCGTCCGACCCCGACCACAACCGCACCGTTCTTACGCTGTGCGGACGTCCCTCCCCACTGGTGGACGGGATCGTGAGAGCCGCCCGGATGGTGGTGGCGCACGTCGACCTGCATACCCACCAGGGGGTCCACCCGCGAACCGGAGCGGTCGACGTCGTGCCCTTCTACCCGATTCGCGACACGCCGATGGAGGCGGCGGTCGCTGCGGCCCGGCTCTGCGCCGGACGGCTGTGGGCCGAGTTGGGCGTTCCCTCGTTCCTCTACGAGGAGGCGGCGACGAGCCCCGAGTCCCGTGCGCTCCCCTGGATTCGCAGGTTCGCCTTCGTCACCCGGGCACCCGATGTCGGAGGGCCGGAGCCGCACCCGACCGCCGGCGCCGCGGTGGTCGGCGCCCGAGGGCTGCTGGTCGCGTACAACGTCGACCTCGATTCCGACGACGTCGAGGTGGCCCGCGAGATCGCCATGTCGATTCGGAGGCAGTGCGCCGGCCGGGCGCGCACCCTCGGCCTCTACCTTCCTTCCAGGCGCACCGCTCAGGTCTCGATGAACATCTTGCTACCCGAGCAGCTCACGCTGAGCGAAGCCTTCGACGCGGTAGCCACCGAGGCTGCGGTGCGGGGGGTGGGCGTCAAGGACTCGGAGGTCGTGGGGCTGGTCCCGCGAGATTGCCTCGGCGATGATCCCGCCAGGTTGAGGCTGCGGCAGCAGCCAAGAGTCATGGAGGACCTGATCGACCCGCTTTTTGCCGCTTAGGTTTGTGGATCGGCCTGCCGGTCAGCCGACGAGCGTGACGTTTCGGGAGGGCCCCTGCGTACGACGCAGCCGCCTTCTTTCTCGTTCACTCGTGCCGCCCCAGATGCCAAACTGCTCCCGGTTGGCCAGCGCGTATCGAAGGCACTCCTGCCTCACTGGGCAGTCGTTGCACACTGCACGCGCGGCTTTGGACGAGCCGCCTCGCTCGGGGAAGAAGATTTCCGGGTCGACCTCGACGCACCGCGCCGAACCCTGCCAGGTCAGACCTTGCTGAAATATCGCCATCGGTATACTCCGTGCGTAATTACACCGCCGTAATTCTAGCATTGCGATTTATCCCCCGGTCAAGCCCGGTTAAACAAAACGTTATCGATTGGGTTCGACCCATCGTTTTGCGGCACGGATTTCGCGAACCGGCCCACGCCGGAAGGCTCCGTCCGGACATCCGCAAGTCCCGAACGCGAAAACGGGGAGGCCGATGGCCTCCCCGTTTCCTTGAGCCGGTGTGATCTAGTGGAACGAGTCTCCGCAGGCGCAGCTTCCGGCGGCGTTCGGGTTGTTGATGGTGAACCCGGACTGGTCAAGGCCCTCCAGCCAGTCAACCGTGGCGCCCTTGAGGTACGGCGCCGACATGCGGTCCACCCGGACCGTAACGGAGCCCTCGTTGAGGATGTGGTCACCCTCCAGGGGCTGGTCGTCGAAGAACAGCTGGTAGCGCAGCCCGGAGCAGCCGCCCGGCTGCACGGCTACGCGCAGGAAGTAGTCGGGGTTGCCCTCACGGTCGAGAAGCTCCGCTACCTTCGATGCAGCCGCCGAGCCGAGGATGATGGGACTGGGAGCGGTCTTGATGGAGGAAGCCTCGTCAACTTTGGTGTCCAATATGTCCTCCTTGATTATCGAAACCCTTGGCGAAACAAAAACAGGTCTCTACAGAGGCACACAACTACGCGCGCCGTCGATGCAACTTACCGAACAATAGTAACTCAAGCCTGCCGAGTACCTCAGCCGTGGTCCGGCTCGTTGGCGGTGCCCTGCGCGAACCAGGCTTCGAGCTCCTCGGCGGACGGTGCGGCGGGCGCCGGCTTGCCCTTGTGGCCCTTCATGCGGTCCGGATAACCCACCACCGCGGCGTCGTAGTACGGAATGCCGAGCTTCTTGCAGAAGGCCCCGGCCTGGCCCCGGTCGGCGATGGTGGCCCGAGCCCACTCTCCGTCCCGCGCGACGAGTAGCAGAGACTGCGGCCGGGTGGTGGTCTCCGGCTCGAGGTACGCCTCGACCCCCTGATGAGTCTCGGCGAACTGCTGCAGCACCCTCATGTCCGAGCGCTTGAATTTGTCGAAGAGGGCCATCTACAGCTCCGAGCCGTAATTCACCACTACAGTTTCGCAGACCCCGGGACTAAAACAAGAGGCCCCTTCCGCCTGAGGCGAGAAAAAACTCGGTTTCAGGATCCGCCGGACTCCCAGGAGGGCGGTGTCCGAATCGGACCGGTTCCCGGGGGAATGACCTTGAGCTTGAGCACGGCAAGCTGCGGCACCTCGACCACCTCGCCGCTGCGACGCATCACCGAGTACCGGGCGTCGGAACCTTCACCGGCGGTAACCCTCAGCAGAACCCCCGTTACCTCGCTGAAAGGATGCTCCGGATCACCGGAGATCGAGAAGAGAATGGAAACCCTCTCCCCGAGGTTGGCGGCGGTGAGCTTATTCGCTGCGCTCCTCGGAGGGCGCGAAGGGGCTTTCGGAGGCGCCGCCTGAGGCGTCGGGGTGCTCTACGAAGAACTGGGAGTTCTTGGTGATGTACTCCTTCCACTCCGCGGGCACGTTGTCTCCG
>DATABX010000346.1:0-2445 GCA_036259335.1 Actinomycetota bacterium | reverse complement strand
GGCGTTGGCGGCGACTCCGGCGCAGCAGGTGCCGGCGGCGCGAGCGGCGACAGCGGCGACAGCGGCGACACCGGCGCCGGCTGTGCCGACGCAGACGAGGACAACCTCTGCGCCTCGGCCGACCTGGCCGACGTTGTGGGTGACTGAAAGCAGTTAACAGCCTCAGAAAGAGGGCGGCCTTCGGGCCGCCCTCTTTTTTGTGCTTGCGCTTTTTGGCGAGGTCCCTCTCAGGGTCGGCGATTCGCAGAGTTTGGACCGGCCCCGGCACGGTAAATAGCAAGGATGTAATTCCCGAATTGGCTTTACCTCATCAATTAGCTCCGATATGTTCTAGTAACGTTTTGTCACTACAGCCTCAGTCCTGACGTTGCGGGCATCGTCGGACCGATATCTCGAGGCACCGAACGCCGCCGGCGGCCGGGATCCGGCAAGGGGGGACGCAGATGAAATTTCGCAGAGCGCTTCTGGCCGTTGTGTTGACCGGCGGGGCCCTGGTGGGCGCCGCCTTGCTGCAATCGGCATCGGCTGAGATCTTCTGCGAGTCCTCCGGACCTGACGGCGACCTGGTGAGCTGCGAGCAGGTCTTCGACCTCGAGTCGGGCGACACCGGCTCAACCGGCGGCACGGGTGGTGGAGGCGACGGCGGGACATCGGGTTCGGGCGGAGGAGGGGGCCGCGGCGGCGCCAGCGGACCAACCGTCGGAGGAAGCGGTGACGGAGGCGACGGCGGTGCGGCGGCCGGCGGCGCCGGCGGCTCCGGAGGAGGCGGCAGTGCCCAGAGCGTGAGCGGCGAAGCCACCAACGGAGGCGGCGGGTCCGGCGGGTCCGGTTCCGGCGGCGAGGGCGGCTCGGGCGACGGCGGAGACGCCGAGAGCGGAACCGGCGGCCGGGGTGCGGACGGTGGCGGCAGCAGCGACGCCGGTGCCGGCGGGGCAAGCGGCGCCAGCGGCACTAGCGGGGACAGCGGTGAGATCTGCGTCGACCCGAGCCCCTGTACGACCCCTGAGGTCCCCGAGTAACGACCCCGGGTAAACTCCCCGGCGGAACGTCGAACTTACGCCTTCTGGCGCACCTCAGAGCCCGATCCTGCCACGGCTAAGGAGACGGGCTACTCCGGCAGGATCCAATCGGCGTGGCCGAGCCAAGGCCAATGCTGTTTGGACAGGTCGACGTCCGGGTCGACGAACGGCTGGGCCGGCCTTCCGTTGAGCTGCAGAAGAGTCCGGGCGCGGATCTCGACGTCCTCGTACCCCTCGTCGTGCAGCCGGTCTCTCAGGTAGTGGGCGAACTGCAGCACCATGTCGGGCTTGCCCTGCATAGGCCCGATCTGATGCCGGCCCAGGTACTCCCGCGGGTCGACGGTCCAGGTGTTTCCCCGGCTGGCGTCGGTGACGACAAACTGCGTCTCGCCTCGCTTGGAACGCACGAGCATCATCCAGGAAAAGCGGTGACCCTCCTCGGTCCAGTGGACGTTGCCCGGTATCACCAGGTGCCGCAGCGGCATCAGGACGTGAAAGCCCACCCACAGCGCAAGCAGGAGCGATACCGGCCTGGTGAGCCGCCGTGGTGCCGGTGGGTCAACCGCCTGCGCTCGTTCGAAGTTCTCCTCGCCCCGGGCGGCCGGCACGGGCATCGGCCGGTACAGCTCCACCAGGCTGAACAGCGTCAGGGCGCCGCCCAGACCGCCGAAAACCACCTGCGGGATGTCGAACTGGACCGGCAGGGTCCAGCCGACCGCCGCCCCGGCGGCGAAGCCGAGCCACCAGGCGATCGACCGCAGCGAGCCCGGACGCCTGGTCAGGTCCTCGTAGATCCGCCGGGGCCAGTCGGGTGGGAAGAAGATGGCGGTCCCCGCGATCATCAGCCAGGGAAAGATCCCGATGCTGAACAGCCTCGCGTTCAACAGGTGGAACAGGAAGGCTGCGGCGTAGGCAAAGGGGCGGGTTCTCCGGAACAGCAGCAGCGGCACCACGAACAGGTCGAGCACCAGGGCGCCGTAGGTCATCAGCCGCACCACGGGCTCCTCGGTAAAGAACCGGCCGATGACTGGAAAGTCTGAGTCCCCGGCCAGCCACATCCGAAGCGGCTCGCCGCGTAACCAATCGGGATTGAGCTTGGCGATGCCGCCGAAGAAGTACGGAAGCGCCAGCTGGAAGCGGAGCAGCCACAGGGTCCAGGCGGGGACGACCGGTGTCCGCATCCCGCGGAATCTCCAGGCATCCAGTGACCAGATACGGTTGGCCGGCAAAAAGATCATCAGGAACGCCACCAGACACACCAGGTATATGTGGTTGAGGTACAGCGCCTTCTCCAGCAGGAACACGTAGCTGATCGCCAGGAAGACGAGCACCGCCACCAACCGGTAGAAGAGTCCGGCAGCCAGCATCAAGCCGAGCAGTCCGAGGACCACGAAATGCACCTTCATGCCGGACCCGGGCCACGGCT
>DATABX010000345.1:0-2904 GCA_036259335.1 Actinomycetota bacterium | reverse complement strand
GGCGTGGACCTTCAGGATGTCCTCCCGGCCCTTCAGGTCGGCGCGGTCGACGGTCACCTGGCGGTCGAAACGGCCGGGGCGCAGCAATGCCGGGTCCAGGATGTCGGGCCGGTTGGTGGCCGCCATCAGGATCACGCCGGTCCGGACGTCGAAACCGTCCATCTCGACGAGAAGCTGGTTCAGGGTCTGCTCCCGTTCGTCGTGGCCGCCGCCGAGACCTGCGCCACGGTGACGCCCGACGGCGTCGATCTCGTCCACGAAGATGATGGCCGGAGCGGACGCCTTGGCCTGCTCGAACAGGTCACGGACCCGGGCGGCGCCGACACCGACGAACATCTCGACGAAGTCGGAACCGGAGATCGAGAAGAACGGCACTCCCGCCTCACCGGCAACCGCTCGGGCGAGCAGGGTCTTTCCGGTTCCCGGAGGGCCGAACAGCAGCACACCCTTGGGGATCTTGGCGCCCATGTTCTGGAACTTGGCCGGGTTGGCGAGGAACTCCTTGATCTCCTCGAGCTCCTCGATGGCCTCGTCCACGCCGGCGACGTCGGCGAAGGTGATCTTGGGCTGGTCCTTGGCCACGAGCTTCGCCTTCGACTTGCCGAACGACATCACCCGGTTGCCTCCGCCCTGCATCTGCTGCATGAGGAAGAAGAAGATGCCGAGGATGAAGATGAACGGCAGGATGCTCGTCAGCAGCGAGGTCCACAGGTTCGGGTTCTCCGGGTTGGCGGTCACCTTGACGCCCGGGGTCTCCCGCAGAAGCTGGGCCACGTCCTCGGCGCTCAGATAAGTGGAGGTGAACCGGGAACCGTCGCTCAGCGTGCCCTCGATGCGACCGCTGTTGCGGAAGATCTCGACCTCGGTGACGTCGCCTGCGGCGAGCTTACGCTCGAACTCGCTGGTGCTCAGCTTGGCGGCCCGTCCACCGCTGTTGAGTGCCGCAGCGACGGCCCAGATAGCTGCAATTACCAGCAGCAAATAGAAGATTGGGTTCTTAAAGAGCTTGTTCATCGCCATCCCAGGTTAGCACGGTACTCAAACTTGCCTCCCCCCGAAATTCGCCTCCGAAACCCCGGCCTAAGAGGCGCCCTTGTGGTTCAGATAGGCGATGTACGGAAGGTTGCGGTAGAGCTGGTCGTGGTCCAGCCCGTAGCCGATGACAAACTGAGCCGGGATCTCGAATCCCTCGTATCGGACGTCGAGGTCCACCTGCTGGATTCCGGACTTCCGCAGCAGGGCGCAAACCTCGAGACTGGCCGGCTTGCGACCGTTGAGGTACTTCAGCAGGTAGTTGAGGGTCAGGCCGGAGTCGATGATGTCCTCGACCAGCAGGACGTGGCGGTCGGTGATCTCGTAGTCCAGGTCCTTGAGGATCCGCACGACGCCCGAGGTCGTCGTCGCCGACCCGTAGCTGGAGACCGCCATGAAGTCGAACTCCACCGGCAGCCGGATCTGGCGCGCCAGGTCGCTCATCAACATGAAGGCGCCTTTGAGCACTCCCACCAGGACCACGTCCTTGCCCTGGTAGTCCTCGGTGATCTGGTCGGCCAGCTCCTTGATCCGCTCCTGGATGCGAGCCTCCGAGATGAGCACGTCGCCGATCTGGTTCACGCCGCCTGCTCCGTTGCCGCCGCGATGCTAAGGCGCAGACACCTTCGGCTGGCGCCGGTGACCTTGAACCGGTCGTCCAGGCGGTGGCCGGCCACCCACACGATCCGGGAACCGGACACCACCAGCGGCACGGTCGCCCGGGCGGCGCGGGGAACCCCGGCGTCGACGAAGAAGTCCTGGAGCTTGCGCGACCCGGGAGCGCCTAGCGGGTGGAAGCGGTCGCCCGGCCGCCACTGGCGCACCACCAGATTCGCATCGAGCGCCGCCGCGTCGATCAGCTCGGTCGTCCGGTCGCCGCTGGGGCTCAGGTCCGGGGTGGCCGGCTCGACCAGGAGGTCCAGCCCCCAACCGGGCAGCCGGGTGGTCCCGTCGAGGGCCACGGCAACTTCGGGCAGCTCGGCGGCTTCCGGATAGGCCCCCAGGACCAGCGCCTCCCGCTCGGACCACACCGACAGTCCGCCCGGCAGGGCCAGGCGGGCGCCGGTCACTCCCAGCACCTTGCCGCAGATGTCCTCGACCGATCGAACCGACAGCTCGACCCCCAGCTGCGCCGCGAGGCGGCGGATCATCTGGCGGCGGACCGGAGCGCCGGCATCCCGGAGAGCAGCGCGGGAAGCCCTGACCTCGCGGTCCGCCGGGATCACGATCCGGCCCCACAAGGCCTCGACTTCGGCCGCTACCCCTTCGGCGGCGGCCCGGCTGACCTCGGCCAGCGAGGCGAGCTCGCTGCGGCGTTCCTCCGGCCCGGCCGCCAGGCGCTCCCGTACCACCACCCGGCGGTACTTCGGGTTTCGGTTGGATGGGTCGAGCAGGAAGTCGACGCCCGCCTGCCGGCAGACGTTTTCGGTGCTTCCCCGCCTCAGGTCGAGCAGCGGCCGGATCAGGTTGCCCCGGACCGGGGGGATGCCGAGGCCGTAGCCGCCCCGCTCCAGGCGGAGCTGGACGGTTTCGGCGTTGTCGTCGAGCGTGTGCCCGGTTGCAATCCGGCCGGCGCCGGCTGCCAGTGCCATCTGCTGGAGGGCGGCGTAACGCACGCTCCGGGCCTGGGCCTGGGTTGCGGGGTCGACCACGACCTGCGCCGAGTGAAATTCAAGTTCGAGCCGCTGTGCGACCGCGGCGCAATGCGAGGCGTCCCGGCCGGAGTCCGGCCTCATCCCGTGGTCGACGTGGCCGAGGACCACGTCGTAGCCGAGGCTCTTCAAAACGATTGCCAGCGCGGTCGAGTCCGCTCCCCCGCTGAACGCAGCCAGCACCCGCTCGCCCGGGTCCAGCATCCGGTGCCGGGCGATG
>DATABX010000344.1:0-3354 GCA_036259335.1 Actinomycetota bacterium | reverse complement strand
CAGGCCCGGTACAAGAAGGCCGCCGACGCCGCCAACGCCCGGGCCCGCCGGATCTACGTCCAGGGGCCGGCCGAGCCGGTGATGATGCTGTTCTCCGCCGACAACATCGGCGAGCTCAGCCGGCTGCAGTTCCTCATGGAGGAGTCGTCCGAGCAGGACTCGAAGGTCATCGTGGACACCTCGCGCCTGCGCGCCGACCTTCTCGAGAAACAAAACGAGCTCAACCGGATCAAGGGCAGCCTGGCCGCCCAGAAGGACTGGCTGCAATCCCGCAAGAACCTGGCCGACGCCGCCCGGAGGGACCGGGCTGCCGCTCTCAAGAGCGTGGAGAAGGAGATCGCCGAGGCCCAGGCGCACGTCGACGGCCTCGAGGCCGACAGCCGCCGCCTGGAAGCCGCCCTAAAGAAGAGCGCCTCCCGGGGGTCCAGCGAGACCGCGTCCGGCGAGGGCGGCGCCGCCTCGAGCCGGGGATTCATCCGCCCGGTATCCGGCGGCGTGACCTCAGGCTTCGGCCGGCGCTGGGGCCGGGCGCACACCGGCGTGGACCTGGACGGCAACACCGGCGACCCGATCCGGGCGGTCAAGGCGGGAACCGTCCTGGGGGTCTCCTGCGGAAGCGGATACGGCACCTGCAGCCTGATCGACCACGGAGGCGGCATCGTCACGCTCTACGCCCACATGAGCCGCAAGGTGGTGGGCAGCGGCTCGGTCAAGCAGGGCCAGCTGATCGGCTATGTAGGGTGCACCGGGTCCTGTACCGGGTCCCACCTGCACTTCGAGGTGCGGGTCAACGGCCGGCCGCAAAACCCGATGAGGTACATCTGACCCATTAAAAAACCCCGCCACCAGGCGGGGTTTTTTGAATCAAAACTCTGAGTTAGCTGACGACGGCCAGGACATCCCGCTCGTTCAGGATCATGAGCTCTTCGCCGCCGACCTTGACCTCGGTGCCCCCGTACTTGGAGAACAGCACACGGTCGCCTTCCTTGACGTCCAGCGGGATCCTCGTGCCCTCGTGGTAGGCGCCCGGCCCCACTGCAACGACGAGACCCTCCTGCGGCTTCTCCTTGGCGGTGTCCGGGATTACCAGACCCGACGGAAGCGCATTTTCGGTCTCCTCGACCCTAATCAGTACGCGATCTCCAAGTGGCTTGAGACCCATAAAAAACCTCCTATGGCTAAAACGGCTCAGGAGCGGACACAAACTCGCTCGCTGTCAGATTAGCACTCTAAGACGGTGAGTGCTAATGGCCCTGGGGACCGGCGCAGCCTCGCAGAGGGCTTTCCGGCGGCGGCGAGGCGATTTGCGCAGCCGGCGCCCGGACCGCGGGACAATCAAAGCCCGCTGGAAGTGAACCGCGGGCGGCGCCCGACCCGTCAGGTGGTTAGACGAATGCGGAGAACCATGCTCGAGTGGACGGACACCGAACTGTTGGAAGCGATATCGGGCGGTGACCGCCAGGCGCTGCGGATGCTCTACGACCGCCACGCCCGGTGGCTGCTGCTCCGTCTTCATCGTCGCAGCTCCGACGCCGGGCTGAACGAAGAGGTGGTGCAGGACTGCTTCGTCAAGGTCTGGCGCCGCTCCTCCAGCTACCGGGGCGATGGGGAGGTGGCCGCCTGGTTGTGGACGATCACGTTGCGAGCACTGGTCGACCGGCTTCGCCGGCGCACCCCGATGCCTTCCGAGGCCGCACCGAAAGACGAACCGGTAGCCTCCGCCGAGGACCAGATTCTGTTGGGGCTGCAGCACGGTGAGGTGGGAGCGGCCCTGGACCGGCTGGCGCCCGAACTGCGGGCGGTGCTGCAGGCGACAGTGCTCGACGGCTTGACCGTCGAAGAGGCTTCCCAGTTGCTCGGGATCCCGGCTGGAACCGTGAAGACCCGCGCCATGCGGGCTCGCCGGCTGCTTCGTGAGGAGCTGGCATGAATCCGGGGTGGCACCTGGATGCCTCCACGCTCGAGGACTACGCCGGCGGACGGTTGACCGATGCCGCCGCCTGGTCGGTGGAGAGCCACCTGACCGCCTGCCAGGCGTGCCGGGGACAGCTGGAGCACATCGCAGTGCCGGAGAGGCTCGACCTCGAAGGGCGGCTGGAGGCGATCTGGGACGAGACCATCTGGCAGCTGGACCATCGGCGCCGGCGGCCGGTTGAGTGGTTGCTGGAAAGAGTCGGCGTGCCGGAGCACCTGGCCCGGCTGCTGTCCGCCACCCCGTCTCTCACGGCATCCTGGTTGCTGGCGGTGACCGCGGTGCTGCTTTTTGCCGCGGCGGCGGGCAACTTCATGGTGCCGGCGGGCGTCGATCCGCTGGCCGGCCGGTCGATCTTTCTGGTGCTCGCTCCTTTGGTGCCCCTTGCCGGAGTCGCTGCCGCCTTCGGGCCGGCGGTGGATCCGACGTACGAGGTCGGCGTGGCCTCTCCCCTCTCGGGCGGCCGGCTGCTGTTTCTTCGGGGGGTCGCGGTGCTGGCGGTGTCGTTCCTGCTGGCCTCGCTGGCGTCGCTGTTGCTTCCGAGCCTGGACTGGACGGTCGTGGCGTGGATCCTGCCGGCTCTGGCGGTGTCGGTCCTGGCGCTGGCGCTCTCGACGGCCCTCGAACCGGTAGTCGCCAGTAGCTGGGTGGCCGCGGGCTGGCTGGCTGCGGTGATCGGCTCGGAGGTGAGCTCGGAGGTTGCACTGGTCGCGTTCCGGCAGACCGGGCAGAAAACCGCCGCGGTGGCGCTCACCGTCGGCCTTGCCGTCTTGATGCTGCGCAGGGAGCGCTTCGACGCCGAAGCCCTAAAATGAGCCGGCTTCCGGGCCACCTGAGGGCGATGGTCCAGCTGGCCCCCTCGTCGGGCCGCCTGGTTCCCTGGTGGCACCTGGCCGCTGGTTCCGTCCTGGCGCTGGTGCCGGTCTGGCTGTCGTGGCGTGGCGCCGTCGCTACGCCCGGTTCCTCGGTGAGCATGCTGCGTCTGGCGATGCTGCCGCTGGCGCTGTCGGCCGCGTTTGCGCTCGACGATCCCACGCTGAACAGCACCTCCCAGGCCCCTTTGCCGGTCGCCGGTCGTCTGGCGGTACGCCTGGCCCTAGTTGTGCCGCTGATCGCCGCCGTGTGGGCCGGCCTTACGGGGTTGGCCGCCGCTGCGCCGGGGCTGGCCTCCTCGACCCGGGCGGGGTGGGAGCTTCTCCCGGTGGGCGCACTGTCGCTCGAACTGGCTGCCCTGGTGGCTTTGACCCTGGCAGCGGGCAGGTTGGCCGCCCGGTGGATCGACGAAGGAGGCCTGGCCGCCGGGCCGGTCACCCTGGCCACGGCCTTCGCCCTGTACTTCCTGGCTCCACCGAGTTGGGCCTTCTACCTCCCCTACCGGCCGG
>DATABX010000343.1:0-3280 GCA_036259335.1 Actinomycetota bacterium | reverse complement strand
CATCGACTACGGCCAACGCTGAGCCGCCCGGCAACAAGGAGGGAGAAGCCTTGACGAGCGCCTGCAGCGCTTTCTCGTTTGCGAACGCAGAGGTCTCGGGAGGGTGCCAGTCTCCTCCGGGTCTTCGGATCAACAGCATTCTGCCCCCCGTTCGAAGGACGCTTTCACATCACAGGGCGGGTTGCCGGGACAGTTCGGTACGGGGCAACGCTGAGCCGGCCACCCTGCGCCGCCATGGGACGGAAGAGTACCCTCCACTCCACGCGCTGACAGAGGGACCGAAGATCTGGCGATCCTCATCGGGTGAAGAGCGGGTACGAGGTCAGGGCGCACCGCTCGGGAACGGCACAAGCCGGGCGCCCGATAATCGCACTGACGTGCACGCCAACGACCTGAACCGCCCCGGGTTTGGTGGAGGCTCGATTAGTTGACAACCGGCCCGAGGACAAGCTGTTGGGGGCTTGGTTCCTCGGGTGTGTTCCTATCACCCACCTGGTTTGCGTCGCTTCTCGACCCGCTCAGAGCCTCGCTTCTGTTCACTTCGAGCGATCGGCGCTCGAACTCCGCCGGCGGCACGTGGCCGATGGCCGAGTGCAACCTGGTGGTGTTCCACCAGTGGACCCAGGCCAAGGTGGCCAGCTCCACGTCCTCGACGGTGCGCCAGGGCCCCCGGTTGAAGATGAGTTCGCTCTTGTAGAGGCCGATCACGGACTCGGCCAGGGCGTTGTCATAGCTGTCACCGCGCGAACCCACCGAGGTCACCGCTCCTTCGGCGGCCAAACGCTCGGTGTAGACGATGGCCAGGTACTGCACGCCCCTGTCGCTGTGATGGACGAGGCCCTCGAGCGGCTCGCTGCGTGACCAGATGGCCATCTCCAAGGCGTCGAGGGCAAGGCTGGCCCGAAGCGTCCTGTCCACCCGCCAGCCGACGATGCGCCGGGAGTACACGTCGATGACGAAGGCGGTGTAGGCGAACCCCGACCAGGTGGCCACGTACGTGATATCGGCCACCCACAGAGCGTTGGGACGACTGGCCCTGAAGCTGCGCTCCACCAGGTCGCCAGGACGGGGTGAGACGTCGGCGGGGATCGTCGTGCGCCGCTTCTTCCCCCGCACCCGCCCGGCCAGGCCCATCTGGCTCATCAGGCGCTCGACCGTGCAGCGGGCCACGACCACGCCCTCCCGGTTCAGCTGGCGCCACACCTTGCGGGCGCCGTAGACGCCGTAGTTGGCCTCGAACACCCGGGCGATGTCGACCTTCAGCTTCTCGTCGCGCACCTTGCGCCGACACGGCGGCCGGCTCTTGGCCGAGTAGTACGTCGACGGGGCGATCTCGAGGACATCACAGATCGGCTCGACCCCGAAGTGCTCCCGGTTGGCGTCCACAAAGGCGACTACTTCTTCGGTCGGCGGTCGAGCTCCGCCCCGAAGAAAGCCGCTGCGCTCTTGAGGATCTCATTGGCCCGTCGCAGCTCCCGGTTCTCCCGCTCCAGTTCGGCGATGCGAGAGCGCTCCTCCCGGCTCAGCACCGAGCCGGTGCCGTCCTCCGCCTCGGCGTCGCGGACCCACTGACGCAGGGTCTCCCGCCTGATCCCGAGCTGCTTGGAGATCGGCGTGTAGCCGCCTTCTGTGACGCCGCGCGATTCCTGCCATTCGCGCACCAGCCGCACCGCCCGTTGCCGGAGCTCATCCGGGTACACCCTCGGTCTCGCCATGGGTTCCATCCTCCCTGGAAGGAATGGAGCCTCCGCGGATCCCGGGGCGGTTCACACCAATCCCGGCAATTCCGGCGGCCGTTCATCCCTCGCATCGAGCCGCGGCGGCGCGCGTTACCGGGCGCTAGGTACGTGCCGAAGCAGTGTCCCGGCCATCGAGACCTATCTGCGGGAGGTGATCTTCATCAGCGTGGTCGGATGGGGTGCCGCCTGGTCGAGGGGGAAGGCGACAGAAGCGCCCCCCGACGATGGAGTCGGCCACCTGCCGGCACAGCGGCTCGTAGCCGAGGCGGCATCTGTACCTGAGGAACATCATCCGCGTGCGGCAGGCCCATCGGTTGGACGGCCATTCTTCGGCTCCGTGGTACATCGCAGGACCCACGCGGGCTGACGGTCCGGCCGCATCAAAATGAAGCTGCGCGACAGCGACCGGACCTACGACGCCGTCGTGGTGGGGGCCGACTTTGCGCCGACGTCGCCCTGCTGCGGATACGGGAAGCCGGACGACATTACGCGCTGAGTCCTCGTAACGTAGGCCAGCGGCAAGAAGGCAACCAGCGCAGCCAGGCCGTGGATGTAGAACTGCGTAACCGAGAGCGGCACGATGCGCGACAGCGCCATGAAGATCAAAGCCACGCCCACGACCTGAGTGGTCCGGGCACTGGCGATCCTGGAGGCCCTGATCGCGCCTGCGAAGCTGATAGCTCCAAGCCCGAAGGTGAGACTGCTGGCTATGAGCACCGGCGTGAACCACGGTCCGATCGCGTCCTGCACCTCGGCGACGCCCGCAGTGGTGGCGCCGGTCTCGGCGGCGGCCAACGCGGCGAACTCCATTCCCGGCAGAACCGCATACAGAGTGCTGCCAACGATCACCAGCGGCATCCCGATGCCACTGAGGCGGTCCTCACCAGCGTCATGGAGGTACTGGCGGACGGCAAGGAAAGCCAGGGCGATCAGGGCCGAGGCGAGGCTGGCCGCCAGGTGAACCACACCCCATCGCGTGGTTCCGGCATCGACCGCGTCGGCGATAGCGGTCTGGTTCGGCAACCGCCCTTCGATGAAAGGGTGCGCGGCGAGAGCCACCAACAGCGTTGCCGGCGCAACCGTGAGAATCGTGATCCGCCAGTAACGGGCTGAGGCGGTCTCGAACGTGGTCACGCCTGCCCTCCCGGAGTCATGTAGTTGTAGACGGGCCAGAACTCGGGCTCAGGGGGTCGACCCCTAACTCCGGCCTCCTCCAGGGCGGGGACCAACTGGTCCTTGACGAACCGGCTGGCGTCCTCCACCGAATCGAACACTTCGACGACACGCCACCCGCCCCGTGGACTCGGCCCGGCGAAATGGACGGTGCCCCCTGCGGGAGTGTCGAGCTGCAGCCGGGCCCGCAGCTTCTCGTATAGCTCCTGCGACCCGTGTGGGTTGTCGAGCATCATCGCTACGGCCATGATCGGTTCTCCTGTTCGTCGTTCGCTTCTCAGCTTCGAGACCACGGTATGAAACCGAGGGTCATTTCGTCATCGCCCGGAGGTACCAACTAGTCGCTTCCTCGCGTGGTACGTCCGTAC
>DATABX010000342.1:0-4134 GCA_036259335.1 Actinomycetota bacterium | reverse complement strand
TGGTTGGAGGGCCCTCGGCCGAGCTGGTCGACGGCAAGGCCACCCTGTTCGACCGGCTGCCTCTGGCTCTCACGATCATCGCCGTGATCACCATGATCCTGCTGTTTCTCATGACCGGAAGCGTGCTGGTTCCGATCAAGGCGATGATCTTGAACCTGCTGTCGCTGGCGGCTACCTTTGGGGCCATGGTCTGGGTCTTCCAGCAGGGCCACCTCTCCGAATTCCTCGGCTTTACCTCCACCGGGACGCTCGACACGACATCGCCGATCCTCATGTTCTGCGTCGCGTTCGGCCTGTCGATGGACTACGAGGTCTTCGTGCTTTCCCGGATCAAAGAGGAGCACGACGCCGGGGCCGACAACGTCACCGCGGTTGCCCGCGGACTGGAGCGGACCGGCCGGATCGTAACCGCGGCCGCAGCCCTGCTGGCGGTTGTGTTCCTCTCCTTTCTCAGCTCCGAGGTCGCCTTCATCAAGCTGATCGGAGTCGGGATGATGCTGGCGGTGTTGATGGACGCCACGTTGATTCGCGCCACGCTGGTCCCTGCGTTCATGCGGCTTGCGGGGAAAGCCAACTGGTGGGCGCCGCGCCCGTTGCGGCGGCTGCACGACCGGTTCGGGCTCAGTGAGTCCGGCGCGGGCGGCGGCACCCGGCCGGCCTTCGAGCAGTCGAGCTAGTGGCCGCCGCCCGCTCTGCCGAGCGCCGCAGGACCAGGGCGCGCCGCGGCGAGGGCGACAAGCTGAGAACGGAGATACTGGCCGCGGCCGAGCGGCTGCTCGCCCAGACGTCGGACGAGAGCGCGGTGTCGGTCCGGGCGGTGGCCGACGCAGTGGGAGTCACCGCCCCCTCGATCTATCTGCACTTCGCCGACAAGGACGAGCTGCTGGTCGCCGTGTGCGAACGTAACTTCGGCGAGCTGAGCTTCGAAGTCGAGCGGGCGGCCAGCCGGGCTGCCGACCCGGCGGAGGTCCTTCGGCTGGCGATGATGGCGTACGCCCGGTTCGGTCTGGAGCACCCCGAGCAGTACCGCATCCTGTTCATGCGCAAGGCCGCTCCCGAGACCGAGGAGGCGGAGCACGAGCGCCTGCGCAACAGCAGCGGGTTCAACTTCGTGCTGGCTGCCGTGGTGGACTGCATGGAAGCCGGGATCATGCGGCGGGACGACCCGTTCCTCGCCGCGGTGGCGTTGTGGTCGGTGGTCCACGGGGTTACGTCGCTGTTGATCTCCAAGCCCGCTTTCCCGTGGCCGCCGCTCGAGCAGTTCCTCGACTACACCGTCCGGGCCCACCTGAAGGGAGTCCGCCCCTAGCCCGCCGGCGCGTCAGGGACATCCCCTACTCGGGCGTCCGACAGCCGGGGGCTTTTCGGTAGCTTTCCCGATAGCCAGGGCGGCCGGCGGTCCCGCACACTTCATCCCATGATCACTCTCGAAAACCTGACGAAACGCTTCGGGGACAAACTCGCCGTCGACGGTCTCAGTCTGCAGATCCAGCCGGGCAAGGTCACCGGATTCCTCGGCCCCAACGGGGCCGGAAAGTCCACGACCATGCGAATGATCCTCGGGCTCGACCGCCCAACCTCCGGCCGCGCCCTGATAGACGGGCGCCGCTACGAGGACCTCCGCTTTCCACTGCGCGAGGTGGGGGCCCTGCTGGATGCCAAGGCCCTTCACCCGGGACGCAGCGCCCGCAGCCACCTGAGGGCGATGGCCCGGTCCAACGGCATCCCCGACTCAAAGGTGGAAGAGGTGCTGGCCGAGGTCGGAATCGCCGGGGTGGCGGGCCGGCGGGCGGGCAAGTTCTCCCTGGGAATGAGTCAGCGGCTCGGAATCGCCGGGGCGCTGCTCGGGGACCCGGGGATCCTGATCTTCGACGAGCCGGTCAACGGCCTCGACCCGGACGGCGTTCGTTGGGTGCGCCGGCTGGCCCGGTCGATGGCCGCCGGGGGGAGGACCGTGCTGGTCTCCAGCCACCTGATGAGCGAGATGCAGCTCACCGCAGACCACCTCGTTGTGATCGGCAAGGGACGGCTCCTGGTGGATGCGCCGATCGAGGAGGTCGTCTCGGGCATGGTCGACAAGCGGGTCGAGGTACGGATACCCGACCCTGCGTCGTTCTCGGCGCTGGGCCGCAGGCTGCTGGAGCAGTCCATGAAGGTGTGGCGGAAAGGCGGCGACCGCCTGCTGGTGGAGGGTGCCACTGCGGCGCAGCTCGGGGACCTGGCCTACGAGTTGGATATTCGGATCCACGAGCTCCGTACGCTGGAGGGCTCCCTCGAGGATGCCTATATGGCACTGACCGGCGAGAGCGTGGAGTTCGGCGCCGGAGCGTCGAAGGCGGCGGGAATCGCAGCCGGAGGGGGGACTTCATGACTTCGCCAGCCCTGGCCGGCCGGCGTCACGGCGGAGGAATCTCCGGTGCGGTTGCCTCTGAGTGGGTCAAGCTGTGGTCGGTCCGCTCGACCTGGTGGTCGCTGGCGGCCACCGCACTCCTGGTTGCCGGTTACGTGCTGATGGTGACCATCTCGGCGACGGAGTCGAAGGCCAACGGCATCGAGGTTCCTCCGATGACCCCGATCGATGTCTCGGCCGGCGGAGTCTTCCTGCTGGGGCAGTTGGGCCTCGCCACCCTGGCGGCACTGTCGATGGCCGGAGAGTATGCGACCGGCAGCATCCTCTCGACGCTGCAGTGGGTCCCGAGGCGGGCCCAGTTGCTGATGGGGAAGTGCCTGGTTGTGGCGCCGGTCCTCTTCCTCGCGGGGACGGCAGTGACGATTCTGGGCGCTCTGGCGGGGGTCCCGTTCCTGGAAACGGTCGCCGGTCCGTGGAGTTATCGGGAGCTGCTTGGTTCGGCGCTCGGAGTCGGCGCGTACTCCGGCGTGATCGGGATCGTTGCGGTGGGCCTGGCCGCCATGCTCCGCAGCGTCGCCGGTACCCTGGGGTGCACGTTCCTTCTGCAGCTCATTCTCCCGATGGCGCTGGAGTCGACCGGCGTCGAAATCCTCATCACCGCCTCCGAGTACTTTCCGGGCAGCGCCGGAATGGCCCTGCTGGGAATGGAGGACGCCGGGTACTCCACGGCGACCGCGGTTGCGGTGCTGATCGGGTGGGCGGCGGCTGCCTGGGCCGGGGGAGTGGCGATTCTCAAATCCAGGGACGCGCTTTAGCGGGCTTCAGCGCAGCAGGAACCGGGGCATCTTGTACCCGATCCGGTCGAGCACTCTGGCTCCTTTTATCGTCTCCTCGTCCGACGACCAGGAGAACCCCAGCGCATCCGCCAGGCGGTTGACCAGATTGAACACGAACGCCAGGTAGAGGACATCCGAGATCGCCCCGTCGGAAACTCCCTCGCCCCGGATCGCATCGATGTGCTCTTTGCCGACCGCCTCCGGTCCCAGGGCTGCTGCCTCGAGCAGCCCGAAGACCGCCATGATCTTGGGGTCGAAGCCGGCACTTCGCCAGCTGTCGATCGCCTCGACCGGAATTGGATGCCCGAGCCCCAGCGAGGCCATCCGGGAGTGAACGGCGGTGCAGTAGGAGCAGCGGTTCGTGCGAGAGACGAAGGCGGCAAACAACTCCCGTTCCCCGGCGGTCCACTCGGACGGGCCCCGCAGAACCGCCCGGACCAGGGCCAGCCAGCTCCGGCCGAACAGCTCAGGCCGGTACAGGGACGCTTTGCCGACGTCGTCGATAGGAGAGCGGCCGACGTTGGCGGCAAGCCACATCGCCGCCCGGGCCCGGCGGCGCTGTCCCGACTCCAAAACGGAGAGGTGCACGGCTAGGTGGTTCCCTCCAGGGCTGCAAGACCGGCTTGGAGCGTGCGGTCGGCGGCGCCGAGCGCCGCCGCCAGAGTGGCCTCGAAGATCTCGTCCTCGGTGCAGCCCTGCACCTTTAGGGATTCGATGTCGGCCTCGGTCAGGCTTGTCGACTCGGTACGGACCCGGGCGGCGTAGTCGCTCAGCGGTTGGTCCACGGGCTCTGCGTCGTAGATGCGCCGGCGGATTTCGGTCGGGAGGGAGCCCCGGGTGTCGAGGATGCTTCGCCGCAGTGCTTCCAGGGCCGAACGATAGTCTGCCATCGTGCTCCTAACCGGGATACGAGCCGCTCAGGCGGATCCTAGTCCTCCTCGGGAGGCC
>DATABX010000341.1:0-4681 GCA_036259335.1 Actinomycetota bacterium | reverse complement strand
AAGCCTGCGGTCGGTTCGTCCAGGAACAGCAGCTCGGGCCGGCCGATGATCCCGATTGCCACGTCGAGACGCCGGCGCTGGCCGCCGGACAGCGTGACGATCTTCTGGTCCGCTTTCTCGTCCAGGCCCACCATGTCGATCAGCTCGTCGACGTCCCGCGGGCGCGGGCGGTCGCTCGTGGAGTAGGGCTCGTAGTAGCGGCCGAGGTGCGCCAGCAGCCGGCGGGGGGTCCATCTGGGGTGGTCTCGCCAGGACTGCAGCACCACTCCGGTGCGAGCCCGCCAGTTCTCGTCCCCGCGCGCGGGATCGACCCCCAGTACTTCGATCTCTCCGGCAGAGCGACCCCTGAATCCCTCGAGGATCTCGATGGTGGTGGTCTTGCCGGCGCCGTTGGGACCGAGAAGCGTCACGACCTCGCCGCGAGAGATCTCGAAGTCGACTCCGTCGAGCACCGCAACATCGCCGTAGCTCATCCTAAGGTCGCGGACCCGGATCAGCGGCCGATCTGGGCCCCCGAGCTCGAGGTCCACCGGCGAAACGCGATCCACGGTCATCGATCCCCTCCTATTGAGGAGGGCATAGTACTCCTACCTTAGAGATAGTACAAGTACTACAAAGGCCGATGGCCTCAGGACTTTTTACCGAGTCCTTTCAGGGAGTTCATGACCCTGGCGAGACCCGATTTGGGTTGGGGTGGCGGAGCGGGGGCGGGATCGGCCGCCGGCTTTTGTTTGCTCCACTCGTCGTACTTCTTGAAGTGCTCGTAGTTCGGCATAACACCTCGAGCCATATCGAACAGAAGAGAGAACTCAGCCAGCGGACGACGGGGTACGTCTCCAACAGGGCTCTGGAACTCAAAGCCCTCTTGGAGACGGGGGGATTCGAACCCCCGTGAGCACAGCTTCCACCTGGGGCATCTACGGGCGTAGCCTAGATTATTGTCTCGACCCGGCGTTTGCCCTAGGCAGGCTCGCCGGCATCCAGTCGGGAATTAGTCTCACTCCGCACGTCACCCGACGGGGCGTGACCAGAGCCAGTCTGCTGCATGACGCCTCTATCCGGTCCGCAGACCCTACCGGTAGAGACGCCCGTCTTTCATTAGACGGGAACTCGCTTTAGGCAGCGACGTTTCAGTTAATTGTCCGGGCTTTTTAACGAGGCCCCCGGACCTCGACCCGCTTCCTCCAAGCAGAACGACCGGCTTCGAAACCAAATCGTCCCCTGGCTAAGTTCTCAATGTGCCGTTATCCAGTGTAACGCCGGATACCCGGCGCCCATTCCCGGGGCGCTAGCCGACGAGGCCGCCCCGAGCCTGCTCGACCTCGGCTTTGGTCAAGACCTCGAAGGTGTCGACGTAGCGGTTGTAGTTCTGCTCGGAAGCCTCGGTCTTCGGTCCCGAGTGCTGGATCAGGTAGATCCGCCGGCCGACCACGGCGATCCGAGCCCACACCTTCTGCTCGGCCCCCTCCAGGGTGTAGTCCATCGCCGGCCCGCCATAGGCGAACGTCCGGTTTCTGTAGGTCAGCGCCATGCCGGGGGCCGCGGCCAGGCTGTTGTTGATCGCCCCCTCGAATGCCGCGTCGACGTTGATCACGCCGGTGTGTTCCGGCACGTCCGAATAGAAGACGCCGAAAATCTCCGACCCCGAGACCGCTCCGGTGACCGAGTGGGTGTCCAGCTCGCCGGCGGGGGTGTTTACCTTCTCGATCGACTCCTCCCGGTCCTCGGGCATCAGAACCCGGAACCGGCCCTCGGCCGATTCGAAGATCGAGTCGCTGCCCGCCCCTCCTCCGCCCAGGCGAGCGGCCGCACAACCCGGCAGGAGCAAGGCCAGGCAGGCCAGCAACCCCACGCGCCCCAGGCGCCGGCGCGCCCTGGGCGCCCGAGCTGACTCCGAGTTGGCGGTAGAAGCTGTTGAGGACATTTGAATCTGCCCCGCTTGAAGATGGTTATCGCCTGTATATCGGCAGTTGGTGGGCCGCTTTAAGCGCCCATTCCTCTCAGCGGCGCCGGCCCATCATCCGGTCGACCTGCATCTTGGCGTCCTTGGCCTTGAGGTCCTCACGCTTGTCGTAGGTCTTCTTGCCCTTGGCCAGCCCCAGCTCGATCTTCGCCAAGCCGTGCGAGAAGTACAGCCGAAGCGGCACCAGGGTCAACCCCTGCTGCTTGGTCTTGCCGAGCAGGGTGTCGATCTCCCTGCGGTGCAGGAGAAGCTTGCGCTTGCGCAGCGGGTCGTGCTGGGAGTAGCCGGCGTTCTCGTAGGGAGCGATGTGCATCGAGATCAGCCACACCTCGCCGTCCCGTATCACGGCGAACGCCTCGCGCAGCGACGCCTTGCCGGCGCGGATCGACTTGATCTCGCTGCCGGTCAGGGCGATGCCGGCTTCGAACGAGTCGAGGATCGTGAAGTCGTGCCGGGCTTTCGGGTTGGAGATCGCCCCGGCAGTCGCCTTCTTCTTCTTGGTGGCCATCCTGAAGAGTCTAGCCGGGGGGCGGCAGCCCTCACGCCGGCTCGGTCGGCGCCTCCACCAGGATGCCGGACAGGATCTCGGTCGCCTTGGCCAGCTGCTCTTCCCGGTCGGTCACCGGCACGTCGGGCAGAACCCCCTGCTCGCCGATGCCCCGGCCGCTGGGGGTGTAGTAGGAGGCCACCGTCAGCTTGATCGCGCTCCCGTCGGAAAGCCCGACCACCCGCTGCACCGACCCCTTCTTGTAGGTTTCGGTCCCCACGATGAGCCCCCGCTGCCGGTCCTGGATGGCCCCGGCCACGATCTCCGAGGCGCTGGCCGACCCCTCGTCCACCAGCACGACCAGCGGCAGCTTGGTCTGGACCGGAGGACGCGCCTCGTAGACCACCTCCGGCTTGCCCCTCTCCCGGTAGGCCACGACGGTGCCTCCGTCCAGAAAGACGCTGGCGACCTGCACCGCCTCGTCAAGCGAGCCGCCCGGGTTGCCGCGCATGTCCAGGATGAACCCCTTGGCGCCCTGTTGCTGCATGGTGGCCACCGAGTCCCGCACCTTGGCCCCCACGCCGCCGGTGAACGAGACCAGGTTGACTATCCCGACATCGTCCTTGAGATCGGTGGTCACCGAGGGCAGGTCGAGTTTTTTGCGGTTGAGGGTGAACTCCTGGGGCACCCCCGCTCCACGCACCACCTTGATGACCACCTTCGTCCCCGGCTCACCGAGAATCTGCTGGCCGACCTCGTCCAGGGCCATCCCGGCCACCGGCTCCCCGTCGACTGCGGTGATGATGTCGCCGGCCTCGATGCCCGCCTCGGCGGCGGGGGTGTCCGGCAGGACGGATACGATCTTGGTCAGCTCGCCTTCCCGGTTGAGCCACACTCCGACGCCGGAGAACTGGCCGGTGAGCAGCTCCTCACCTAGCCGGCGGTAGGCCTGGGGGTTGTAGTAGAGCGCGTGGGGATCCTCCAGACCCTGGAGCATGCCCTTCACCGCGTTCTGGATCAGCCGCTCCTGGTTGGGCTTGGTCAGGGCCAGCGCGTCGATCTGGTCCTGCGCCTCCTCCAGGACCTTGAACTCGGAAGTGTCCTCGGACTGGGTCCGGCCCAGGGTGAACCCGAAGACGAAGAAGGCGGTGCATACGGCCAGGGCGGCGAATCCGGCGAGGATCTTCGTGGAATGTCTTTTGAACACCGCTAGGAATTATCCACGAATTTCGCCGACTGCTTCCCCGCCGGGACTGCTCAGACCTCCAGGAAGCGGCGCAGTGCCAGCGTCGAGCCGAACACGCCGATCACGATGCCGATCAAAAGCAGCGTGAAGAACATCCTGATGATGCTGCCGCTGCCGACCGTAAGGGGCAGGAACAGGATCGCGTCCTGCATCCGGTCCAGCCCGAAGACCTTGCCGGCGTAGATCAGGGCGGAAGCTACCAACGCCCCAAGCGCCGCCTGCACCGTTCCCTCGAAGATGAACGGGACCCTGATGAACCAGTTGGTCGCCCCCACGAGCTTCATGATGCCGATCTCCTTGCGGCGGGCGTAGATCCCCAGCCGGATGGTGTTGGCGATCAGCAGGATCGCGGCGCCCAGCGTCAGGACGATCGCGATCACCAGGATCGTGCGGACCACCCCGGTGAACTTGAGCAGCCGCTTCATCGCCTCGCCGCCGAACTGGACCTCGTCGACCCCGGGCTGGCCTTGCAGCCGTGAGGCGACCGCCTCGGCGGTGTTCGGGTCCTTGAGCTTGATCCGGTAGGAGGCGGGAAGGGCGTTCGGGTCGACGTTCTCGGTGATCGCAGGGCTGTCCTTGAACATGCGCTTGTACTCCTCGAACGCCTGCTCTTTGGACTCGAAGTAGACCCTCTCCACCTCCGGCATGCCGTTGGCCTGGGAGTCGAGGGCCTTGACCTCCTCGGGGGTGGCCTCGTCGCGCAGGAAGACGTTCAGCTCAACCTTGCCCTCCCAGGAGGAGACCATCTTGGTCAAGACCTCCCCGCCGACCATCACCACGCCCAGGAGCAGCAGGCTGATGGAGACGGTGGAGACCGCCGCCAGCGTCAGCAGGACGTTGCGGCGCAGGTTGGAGACGGTTTCGTCGACGAAGTAGTTGACCCGTAAAGCCAAACCTCAAGCTCCTTTCAGACGATCCAAAGCAAGGGAACGCCTTGCGTTGCCGATTCTGGTTAGCCGATCCCGTAGACGCCGCGCACCTGGTC
>DATABX010000340.1:0-4782 GCA_036259335.1 Actinomycetota bacterium | reverse complement strand
CGCCGCTTAGCTGGAAGCTGAGCCTGTCGCACGGGGACGCGGAAGCCCTGGATGCCATGGGGCCGTCGGCGCACCACCTCGATCCGGCCGGGCTGAAGGTGAAGATAGCGAGGCTCGGCGAGCCGGTCTTAACCACCGCTTCGGTGGTCGTCTCGGTTTACCGCCGCGCCCGGCCGGAGGGCGCCTGACGGCAGGAAGCTCGGCCCGCGTACGTCCCCGGGCGCAACACCGTCCTGTGACTACCCCTGCCGGCGCACCCCAAGACACTTCGCTCGCATGGCGACTCGGACCCTTCGCCGGTCCATAGTTTTTCGGGTCACCGAGTGAAGGAGGTCAAGATGGTAGTGAGCACCGCTTCGAGCATCCTGGCGGCGGGCCACGCCGGCGGTTGGGGACCCGGCGGCTGGTGGTTCGGACCGTTCATCCCACTGCTGTGGATCGCGCTGATCGCAGGGATCGTGTGGATGTTCAGCCGCCGCCGCACCCAGGACTTCGGCGTGATGGAGCGAGCACGCGGCGTGCTGGCAGAGCGCTTCGCCCGGGGTGAGCTGTCGACCGACGAGTACCGGGAACGCCTGAGCGAGCTCAAATAGCGGGCCTGGCGCTCCACCGTGGCGGCAGCCGGACGGGCAAGCGGCCGGCCGTGGCCCTGCAGGATGGACGCTCGGGGCGACAGGCTCCATGATGAGCCCGTGGCCGTTGAAACCGAACCTATTCGATGGGGGACCGCTGGGGCCCGCTGGACGCTGGCGGCCACCGTCGGAGGGTCGGGGGTGGCGATGCTCGACGCCACCACGGTCAACGTCGCCCTGCCGGCGCTGGGGGAAGACCTGGGCGCTTCGGTCGCCGACCTCCAGTGGACGATCAACGCCTACACCCTGACCGTCGCCTCCCTGGTTCTGCTGGCCGGATCGCTTGCCGACCGCTTCGGAAGGAGGCGTGTCTTCCTGATCGGGGTGGGCTGGTTCGCCGCCGCCTCGCTGCTGTGCGCGCTGGCGCCAACCGTCCAGGTCCTGATCCTGGCGAGGGGGCTGCAGGGAATCGGAGGCGCCCTTCTCACGCCGGGCAGCCTGGCGATCCTGCAGTCGTCGTTCGCCGCCGAGGACCGGGCCCGGGCGGTGGGCGCCTGGTCCGGGCTCGGGGGCCTGGCGGCCGCGCTCGGGCCGGTCCTGGGCGGGTTTCTGGTCTCCCAGGCGTCGTGGCGCTGGATCTTCTTGATCAACCTGCCGGTCGCCCTGGCCGTGGTCTTGATCACCGTCCGTCACGTTCCGGAGACCAGGGCGCCGGATCAGGTGCCGGGGTTCGACATCGCCGGGTCCATCCTGGCGATAGTCGCCCTCGGCGCGACCAGCTGGGCGTTCATCACCAGCGGTGAGCGAGGGCTCGGGACGGCTGTTCTGGTGGCCGGGGCGGTGGGGCTGGTCTCTTTGTTGGTCTTCGTCGCCGTGGAGCGACGCAGCCCGCACCCGTTGATCCCGCCCCGGATCTTCCACTCCCGCCAGTTCACCGGCGCGAACCTGGTGACCTTCCTGGTCTACGGAGGCATGGGCGGAGTCTTTTTCCTGTTCGTCGTGTACCTGCAGCAGGTTGCCGGGTTCTCCCCGGTCGAAGCCGGGTCGGCGCTGCTGCCGATCACCGCTTTGATGCTGCTTCTGTCGGCCCGGGCGGGGGCACTGGCCCAGCGCATCGGTCCGCGAAAGCCGATGACCTTCGGCCCGGTCGTCATCGCCGCCGGCATGCTGCTGATGACCGGGATCGGCGAGGGCAGCGAGTACCTGAGCTCGGTGCTTCCGGCAGCAGTCGTTTTCGGTCTGGGGCTGGCCCTTACGGTCGCTCCGCTCACCGCGGCGGTGCTCGCCGCGGCCGAGGATGCGCTCACCGGAGTCGCTTCGGGGGTCAACAACGCGGTGTCCCGGGCGGCGGGCCTGCTGGCGGTGGCGGTGCTGCCGGTGGTCGCCGGACTGTCGGGCGACGCTTACCGGGACCCGGCCGCCTTCACCTCGGGGTTCCGGGTGGCGATAACGCTCTCGGCGGCGCTGGTTGCCGGCGGCGGCGTCCTGGCGTGGTTCACGATCACCGACGACGTCCTGCAGAAAAAGACCGACCGAAAGCTTCCCCCCGGAGGCCGGGCGAGGACCCACTGCGCAGTCGACGGCTCGCCCCTGCAGCCCCCTCCCGAAACGGCTCCCGCAGCCTAGGGATCAGCCCCCGGCGGCCCGGCGCCCGGCAGGACTGCCGCCCGGAAGCGGGAGGCTCACGTGATCGGCTGCGGGACCATCCGGCCGGCGGTGTCGTGGTTGGCCTGGACCTCCTCGTGGTACTCGGCGTCGGTGTTGACCTTCCAGGGGTCCCAGCTGGCGCCGAGGATGTTCCTCGCGGCCAGCAGGGCGGTCATCATCGAGTGGTCCTGGTTGTTGTACTTGTGCATTCCGTTGCGGCCGACGAGCTGCAGGTTCGGCATGACCTCCTGCAGGTAGTTCCGGACGACGGCGACGTTGGACTCGTAGTGCTCGTCGTAGACCGGGTACGCCTTGCGCATCCGCACCACGGTGCCGTCCAGGACCTCGTCGGCCTGGGCCAGGCCCAGCTTGTCGACCTCCCGCTTGCCGAGCGCGATCAGGTCCTCGTCCGGCATCTCCCAAAGGCCGTCACCTTCGGTGCAGAAGTACTCCAGGCCGAGCGAGCTCTTCGACAGGTCGGGCACCATCTCCGGGCTCCAGTTCTTGAAGTTCTGGATCCTCCCCAGCCGGACCGAGGGGTCGTGGATGTAGATCCAGTTGTCGGGAAACAGCTCGGGCCGGTCGACCACGAGTACGACGGTGAGGAAGTCACGGTAGCTGAGGCTCTGGGCCGCCTCCACCACCTCGGCCGGCGCCGGTGGCTGCAGCATGCCCACCAGGTCCCGGATCGGCAGGGTGGAGATGAAGTGTGACCCGTCGACCCGGTAGCTGCGGCCGCCCGAGGAGTACTCGACCTCTTGCAGGGCCCCATCGCGGTGGTACAGAGCGGTTACCGGAGACCCCATCCGCACCCGGCCCCCCTTCCGGCCGATCTGACCGGCCGCCGACTCCCACATCATTCCGGGACCGAGACGCGGGTACTCGAACTCCTCGATGAGCGTCTTGATCACCTCGCCGTCCGACTTCTTGCCCTGGCGGGTGAAGGCGGCTCTGACCGCTTTGGTGAGCGACAGGCCCTTGATCCGCTGCGCGGCCCAGTCGGCGGAGATCTTGTCGCACGGGATTCCCCAGACCTTCTCGGTGTAGGTCTTGAAGAAGATCCGGTAGAGCATCACCCCGAACCGGTTGATGACCCAGTCCTCCAGCGACTTCTCCTGCTTGCGGGGAAACAACTTGGCCTTGGCGTAGCTCAGCATGCAGGCGGCGGTCTTGAAGATCCCGAGCTTGGTCAGAGCGTCGAAGGGCTTGAGCGGATAGGCGAAGAACTTGCCCCGGTAGTAGATCCGGGAGAGCCGGGGCACGGTGCGCCAGTCCTCCGGCGGCAGGATCTCGTGCCAGAGCTTGGTGACCTCCGAGGCCTTGGTGAAGAAGCGGTGCCCGCCGATGTCGAAGCGGAAATCTTTGTACGACGCAGTGCGGGCGATGCCTCCGACCTTCTCGGGGTCCGCCTCGAGGACCTCGACGTCGACGCCGCTGTGCACCAGCTCCCACGCGGCGGTGAGGCCGGCGGGGCCGGCTCCCAGAATCACCACGGTTGACGGGGAGTGGCCGTTGTTGAGGTTCTCATTGGAGGTAACCCGGCTCCCCGAAGCCGGATCCACCTCTTGGAAAGTGCTATTGGGCTTGATAGCTCAACTCCTTTCGTGGGTTGCCTAGGAAAGCAAAAAACAACAGGGCGCAGCCGGCGCATGTCAGCGCCGCCCAGGGAATCCAGCCGCCGGGCGGTGCCCACTCGTAGCTGCGGAAAAATGCCGGCGGGCCCTGCTCTCCCACTGCGAAGCGGCGGCCGAGGGTGTGCCAGGCCGTCAGGTGCACGGCGGCCGCCGCCGCAGCGAACGCCGGGAGGACCAGCGGGGAGTGAAACCAGCGGGGTTTCGGAGAGCGGGCGGCGATCTCGCCGGCGAGCAGCGGAATGGTGAGGAAAACCGGCATAACGTGCCGGACCTGGACTCCGAACCCGCCGATGTTCTGAACCGCCTCCAGCGCGACCGACAGGACCACGAAGCCCGCCACCGCCAGGACGAGCGCCAGACGCTGCCTCGGGCGGGCGGCAAAGAGGGCGACTCCGATAAGCAGCAGCACGATCAAGGCCCACAGCCGGTAGGCGAAGTTCGGCATAAACACGTTGAGCGGGCCGAACACGCCCACCGTCTGCCTGATAAAGCCGTTGGCCAGGTCGAAGCTGACCTCGGGGAAGCGAAGGAGCGAGAGGTCCGGCCGCACGCCGTTGAACGCCTGCCAGAGCCCGGAAACCGCCACGCCGGCGGCCACCAGCCCACCTGCGAGCCGGAGCCGGCCGCCGCCGGCCGCCCGCAGAGTTCGAAGGCGCTCACCTCCGGCAAAGATTCCCACCAGCACCAGGTCGAAGACAATCCACGC
This sequence comes from Actinomycetota bacterium, assembly GCA_036259335.1. Taxonomy (GTDB): domain Bacteria; phylum Actinomycetota; class CADDZG01; order JAHWKV01; family JAHWKV01; genus JAJCYE01. The sequence continues at coordinate 223 of DATABX010000340.1, read as the reverse complement.
CGGCCCCAGATCACGGGCAAGCGCCAGGGCCGCACCGCTGATCCCGCCGGCCACCCAGACCCACCCCGGAACGTCCGGACGGGACAGACGGATGAGGCAGGCTAAAAAGCAGATCGCGGAGGAGACCTCTACCCCGCTGTTTGAAACCGATGCCGCGGTGATCAGGACGGCCGGGGACACGGCGCAGATCAACCCGAGGAGGTACCTGGGTCGGCCCCGCTCG